>JABDLO010000415.1 GCA_013002995.1 Saprospiraceae bacterium
CTCCTAATGCTACTTCAAGGCGTTCAACTTTTTTATCAAAATCTTCATCTGAATTTGATATTTCTATCAATGGTTCCAGATTTCCTTTTATTTGATCCGGAAAAGGGATTGCACGATTCACCAGAGCTTCCATATCCAAATCAAAGACTTGCTTTAATGCCCAGGGTTGAAATTTGATGCCAATCATTCCAATCGTGCCCGTATTCTCAAGAAAGAAATGATTGGTGATCTGCCCGGCGATGAGGTTTTTTTCCTGCTCATACCATGCACCTGAGATATTGGCACTGTACGATGCACCATAATGAAAGATCATCTCCGGATAACCATCAGGAATAATCTTCTCTCTCTGAATAGTTGCATCTCCTTCACTGTCAACCATCCAGAAACTCTTTATTAAGCTACTTATATGGTCAGATGGAGCAACATTCCTGTAAATCATATGGACAAATAAATGAAAAAATGATTGAGACTTGATGACTCTCACCACGATTTAATTAATTTGATCAAAAGATATGAAGCAGAATCTTGAATTCAATGTGTAATTAAACTGATTATGATCTTACGAATTTGGCACGGATACACCACAAAATCGAATGCAGACACTTACGAGCATTTATTGAAAACTGAAATATTTCCGGAAATTGAAAATAAGAAGATTAAAGGATATCGTAGGATTCAATTATTGCGTCGCGAAATGGAGGATGAAACAGAGTTTACTACCATCATGTGGTTTGATAGTATTGAGTCAGTTATCGACTTTGTTGGAGTAGATTATGAAACTGTTTACGTTCCTGAAAAAGCAAGGAAGGTGCTCTCACGATTTGATAATAAATCAATCCATTGTGAACTTCGTGAGACTTATGATAATAACTTTTAATTGAAATGGAGGTTTTATTTCTTATAAGTCATTTATCACGACAGGTTTAAACTCAAAAATCTTATAAATTCGATCTTATGAAAGCTGCTTTAATTTGTTTCTTATTTTCAATATCATTAACCGCCTCTGCTCAAAATTCTCCAAGTTTTTCAACTGAAGCTATTGGAAATTGGGAAGGAACCGGAACACTATTTAATTTTCAAGCATCTTTTAAGATGCAGTGGAATCAGGTTTTGAATGATAAATTCATGAAACTGGTTTTTGAAAACAGGTTTACGGATCCATCCGGAATTGAAAGGATAATGAGTGCTCATGGTTATTATGATATGGAAAACCTGAAGGGCCAGTGGTTTGATTCAAGAGGGATGATATTACCACTGAAATTGGAATTAGAGGGTAAAAAGATGACTGTTTATTGGGGCGATGAAAACACTGAAAGAGGTAAAACCGAGTATTCAATTATTGAAGGCAATCAGATAATTGTTAAAGATTATGTTTATAGAAAGGATGCTTATCAGACATTTGGTGAAGCTCAATATGAAAGATTAAAAGAGTAGAAAGAATCGATTATTACTAGTGGTGCAATTAAAGTAGGTTACAACTTTTACAAAATGAAAATCATATCACCCTTTCTCTTCATCCTTGTACTCTTTGCATGTAAATCCTCCCCGGATTACTTCATTGGGAAATGGCAAATCTTAAAAGTTGTCAATGACAATGACACCATTGATTTAGATGATAATTGGATGCATTTAAAAGAGGGAGGAATATTTGAAAGCTACGATGGAGCATTGAAAAAGAATGAAAGTGGAAAATGGACCTATCAAACTGCGGATAAAATCTTATTCATAGAAGGTGAAGGAGAAGAAGGGGATAGCGAATGGATGATATCAATGCAAAGTGATACTTTGTTTTTTCATTCAACTTCTTCCGCTCTTTATCTTATAGCTATGAAATATAGTAAATAAGTAGTGTATTAATTAATCTGCAGTTCACACAAAAATCTTTACCACTCCTCCAATCCCAACAATTTTTTTCCCAATTCCGTCAACTCCGCTGTTTCATACTTCGTCTCCTCCCAATTCCTTGGATCACCAGGAAAAGCATATCCTTCAGGAGCAATGCGATTCTTCCATGAATTGATTCTCCATTCTCTGAGGGCTTCATTGTCTTCCTGAGCCGGCATCATGGAAATGTATTGAGCAATCCTCACCTTTTCTTTAGAATGATTGGGTCGGATGCCATGTGGTGTCGAACTGTTAAAGATCAGAAGATCACCGGCTTCAAGGGGTACTTTTACCAGTTTATCTTCTAGTCCTGAAATGTCTGGTTGAAACTTGTTTCTGTCTTCAGGTTGGGTCAACTTCCAGGTATCGAAGTTGCGGTAAAGCCATGGAATGCATTGAAACCCACCCATGTTTTCATCGGTCTGGTCTGCAAGCGCCAGAACTCCTTGCACTTGTTGTGGCTTGGTATCTGGATCATAATCCCAGTGTATAAATCCCTTATAACTATATCCGGGTCGGATAGGGAAATTCAGATTGGCCCTATCAATGGTCACCCACAATTTCTCCGTTCCCCATATATCGACGAAAGCATCATATACACGCTGTACCTGCCGGTTGTTCCACAGGCGCTGGTTGTTGTATACCTCAACCATTCCTGTTCCTGCCAGTTCTTTCATCTGCATCTCAGCCCGTGGTGGGGTATACCATGTTGAAGCATTATTTGGGTCTTTTTCTTCAAATTCCCAGAGGAATGCTGCCGTCTCTTGAGCTTGCTCCCGGGATACAGCCTTCTTTATAATGATGTATCCATTGTGCCTCCAGAAATTCCAATCCTCCATTGACAACACCCTTAAAGAATCTCTGGTGGCTGTCGTTCGGAGCATGACATTGCTGCTTTTTGCGGTGGAAGGGTTGCCGGGGATGTCTTTGTGCTGATTGTCTGGGATCATTGTCTTCATGGTGCGATCTTTCTTCATTAAGTTAATTTACAAATTATGTAACTTTCTACTAACTCCGAGTCCGGTTTATTGAGGAAGCGTCTACAATTTAATCATGATCATGTTCTCTATGGTGATGCATAAACGAGGGTATTTCATCAACTTTCAATACAATGCATATTTCCATAGACATTAATCTACCTTTGCGGCATGGAATTCAAGCAAAAGGATGAAAAAGCGATACTTTCTAAACTGGGTATAGATGCATTAAACCCTATGCAGTTAAAGGCCCGGGAGGTAATAAGCCATCACAATGAAATTGTGTTGCTCTCCGATACCGGTACCGGTAAAACAC
>JABDLO010000444.1 GCA_013002995.1 Saprospiraceae bacterium
TACGAGCACTGTCCCATGCAGTTGAAATCATATCTGCCATTGAAAGTCCGGATGATGCGATCTTAGCTTTAACTTCCTCAACATCATAATCGCTTGTTCCGGCAGGCACTGGGTCTTGCCAGATCAAATCTTCATCAGGAACTTCCGGGCCAATGTAACGGGACTTTGGACCCATATCACGATGCGTTAATTTAAACCAGGCCCTTGCAAAGGCGTCAGTAAATGCATCGAAATCATTCTTAAACTTCAAAGAAATCTCTTTGTAAATAGGATCAACTTTCATTGCCATATCGGCATCGGTCATAATCGGATTCTTAGGAGTAGTCATGTCTTCAACGTCGACAGGCATGTCTTTCTCATCTATGCTTGTTGGTTCCCATTGCCATGCACCTGCTGGGCTTTTACGCAATTCCCACTCATGGTTAAATAGCATTTCAAAATAGCCATTATCCCATTTTGTAGGTTGAGCTGTCCACGCACCTTCCAATCCACTGGTTACAGAATGTCTTCCGACTCCCGGCTTTTGAGGATTGGTCCAACCAAACCCTTGCTCTTCAATTCCTGCAGCTTCCGGTTCTGGTCCTAAAATGCTGGCATCTCCATTCCCATGGGCTTTTCCCACAGTATGTCCACCTGCTGTAAGAGCAACAGTTTCCTCATCATCCATTGCCATTCTGGCAAAAGTCTCACGTACCTGTGCTGCCGTTTTCATTGGATCCGGCGTTCCATTAACCCCTTCAGGATTAACATAAATCAAACCCATTTGAACTGCAGCTAGTGGGTTTTCCATGGTGTCTGGTTTTTCAACACTGCCATATCTTTCATCACTAGGAGCCAACCATTCTTTCTCAGCACCCCAGTAAATGTCTTTTTCCGGATGCCATATGTCTTCCCTACCAAATGAAAAACCAAATGTTTTTAAGCCCATACTTTCATAGGCAACATTTCCAGCCAGGACCATCAAATCCGCCCAACTCAGTTTGTTGCCGTATTTCTTTTTAATAGGCCATAACAACCTTCTAGCTTTATCGAGACTTGCATTATCCGGCCAGGAATTCAATGGTGCAAATCTTTGGTTACCCGTTCCTGCACCTCCTCTACCATCTGAAATTCTATAAGTACCGGCTACATGCCAGGCCATTCTTATCATTAAACCACCATAGTGTCCCCAATCGGCTGGCCACCAGTCCTGACTGTCTGTCATTAAGTCGGTCAAATCTTTTTTCAAAGCATCAACATCAAGCTTTTTCACCTCCTCTCTATAATCGAAATTTTCGTCAAGTGGGTTGGTTTTGTTGTCGTGCTGATGTAAAATGTCCAGGTTCAATGAGTTGGGCCACCAATCTGTAACGGTCTTTTCCGTTGTGGTGACTCCACCGTGCATGAATGGACACTTTCCATTGCCATTTTTCATGTTTTCCATAATCTTTTTTACTTTTTAAATTTTCCAGTAATTTGAAGTTGTATGTTTTGAATATTGAAGTTTTTTATTCCTTTCTTTTTGAAATAATCAGCAATTACGGCATCCAGTTGTTCATCTTCATAATCCTCAATTCTGTCAGTATCACCACAGTATAAATGGTGGTGGTTGTAAGGAAGAGGGTCATAACGCATGATACCCCTTTCTGTCTTAACTTTTTTAATGAGTATGTTCTCTACAAATGAATCCAATACTTTGTAAACTGTGCCAACAGAAATATTGGGATGATGGTGCTTGATGTATTCAATAATATTTTCTGCAGTAGGATGATTGTTTAGCTCCAGAATCGCTCCTAAAATAGCTATTCTTTGGGGTGTGACCCTCAGGCCTTTCTCAGATAATTTATTGGCTATTTCTTTTTTATCAATCAAGATTCTTAGATGAGAATGATTATCATGTAGGAATGTTGCAAATGTAATTCTATAACGATATTATTACAAATAAATTGAGAAAAGGTTGTCACAAATTGTGATGATTTTTCAATT
Source organism: Saprospiraceae bacterium (assembly GCA_013002995.1). GTDB lineage: Bacteria > Bacteroidota > Bacteroidia > Chitinophagales > Saprospiraceae > JABDLO01. The sequence continues at coordinate 1,966 of JABDLO010000444.1, forward strand.
ACGAGGAGATGCCTTTGAAGATCAACTGATCTGATATTAATTGCTTACCAAATTGAAGAGGATCAAGAAGTATATACTCTAATAAAATTCTACATTTTAAGGATCCATTTGGATATTAATTGAACAATATCTTTTGAAAATGATGTAGGTAATAATGCATATTCCATAGGAGACCCAAGGTTTGCTTCCTGCATGAGGTGATTGATTCCTTCCATCTGTCTGACCTCAGATTGTGGTGATATTTCCTTCACCTGTTTGGCATTTGCAATAGGGTCAATTGCCTGATCAAGATTGCCGTATATTGAAAGAGTAGGTATGGAAGATCTTGACAACGCTTCCTGAATATTATAGTTTAATTGTGATTGGTACCAGGGTGACAATACAAAATCTGTTTTTTCTACGGGATCTTTTGGTACAAATTGATAAGGAGGTAAAATCACTGAACCATATTTGCCTTCCATAATTTCTAGGATATTCTTTCTTTTACTTTCAGAATCTTCTGATGAAGCGAGATCCAAAAACTTCATTGCTTCTTTTTCAATTTCTAGTTTTTGTTCATCGGTGAAAAAGCTTGAAGCAAGTAGCCTCTTCATTTGGCTTTTCATTTCAACATCCCCCTGTCGTACAGGTAGCGATAATAAAACCATAAATGCAGCTGATTCACACCTATCGGAAGATAAAATGCTTACGCCGGCACCTTCACTCATTCCTATATATCCATAATCCTCAACATCATTCAACTCCTTCTTCAGGAATTTCATAGCCTTACATGCATCTTGTACTCTATCTTCGAGTGATGCTTGTAAAAATTCACCTTGTGATTGACCCACTCCACGGTCATCGTATCTGAAGCTTGCGATTCCATTAGCGGCTAATCCCTCTGCGAGAACCTTATAATACTTATGATTTCCAAGGCTGAGATCTTTATCAGTTGGTCCTGCAACAGGAAGGAGGAGAACGGCAGCACTGATTTCTAATGTTTCTGGTATAGTAAGTGTTCCGGCCAGTTCAATATTGGGATCTGAAGACAAGAATACCATCTCACTGTTGGCCTGTGTAAAAGATGATTGTAATATTGCAAAGAAAATAAAAAGAAAAAAAATTGATTTGACGATCTGTAATTTCAATAATCTAAAGCTTGGGTATTTATTCATAGTAGGCTGTAACTTTCATGTTATCAATAGAAAGACGAGTACATTTAAACAAGTGTTACAAATTAGCTTACCGACCAAAAAATGATGAAGGCGACCCAAGGCTAAGCCACCTTCATTTAGGAATATAATTAATCTCTTAAGCGTAAATAGCGAAGTTTACTTCTCCTATTCTGTAAGGGATAATGGCTTTTGCATCCTTGTCACAATTTTCAGTTGCACAAGTCGTCCAGCCCATGCAATCCCCGTGAACACGATTAAATGTAGATTCTCCTGAAGAAGCAAGATAAGTGAGGAAGTATGGATCCCCGGGACCTACATAAAAGGGATGAACGATGTTAAGGATCTGATCATCCTTAAGCTTTAGATGAGATCCGACTTCATTGGTGCCCTGACTCAGATCATCCCATATGTGATCTATGTTGACATTGGGCTTCCAATCATTGGTCTTAAGAAAGAAATTTTCATTTCCCCACGTAAAAAATGCAAATCTTGTCCAACCTTTGGCCCATTGATGTGCCCAAGCAATATTAACTGCCAGGGGAGGTTGCGGAGCAACTGATGAAGAAGTAGCTGAAACTGTCCATATGTTCACATAACCATTGGTGTGATTGTATCCAAGCACAAATACCTGACCCTGAGATACCAGTGGCTTTACTTCAGTCAAATCGGTAGTATAAGGATACCTGGTATGGTAAAAGTGTAAAGGGTGTTCACTCGCGAGTCCATCAGAAATAGGGAAGAAATACATGTGTCCATTCTTTGATTGATAACAAAGGACATGTGGTTTATTGGCCATATAAAATGGCTCGATGATATCCCATCCTTTTCCAAATGTCAGTTGATTATCTGCAGGAGATAAAAAAGGTGCCGAATCAGACAGCTGGTAAGTGTCAGTATCACCAGTTTCTTTGTTGTAGCCAATTAAATATTGTCGACCTGCTACACTTAAAACAGCAGTACTTGAATAAGATCCGGAAAGATCAACAGAACCCTCATTGTTGATTGTTAGTTCATCTCGTTGTTGTGTTGCTTTAATGCTATAAATGGTTGCCATGCTATTGATTTTTATAAGTTATTGAATGGTTTCTTGATATATTTTAATTGGAGTTGGATCTGCACCCTTAACCTGGTAGTAAGCCACTTCAGATGGGTTTCCTGAGCCATTGAGTTTTAATATTTCAAATCCTCTATTGTACCAACCGTTATACAGGTCCAGTTTTAAATCGTCTCTTACAAAAGGAATAGGGTTATTGATCTTATAGGGCTCTTCAGCTTCTGCTACAGGGATGGCAGAGTGTCCTACACACCGCCCTTTGACAAGGGTTTTAAATTGGCCATCAGGAGCATCCGAAGCCTCTGGCCATCCTTCAGGTCTAAAGTTGTCCTCATAAATACATAGGTTATGTTCATGCCCCCAGTACCAGGCCGCGACCTTATGGAAATATGCCCCAAAAGCTTGCCACAATCGTGTGTTAACACCAGGGCGATTATAATCAAGCGGATCCGGCTTTCCATCTTTCATCTTCTGTGGAATTCCAACTTTCTGATTGGCGGAATAAAGTTGATGGTGTCCAAAGAGGATGGTTCTTCCTTTGTGTTGATTCAGATGATAATGATGCCAGTCTACTTCATCAGGCCGTACATATACCATGTCAGGTGGTACGACCGGATTAAAAGCATTGTCCGGATTTAAATGCAAGTCTTTTAATGCCTGATCTAGTTTAGATTGTGGACCACCCATGTAGTGACCGTGATAGCTGGTATCCATTCCCAGAAATTGCCAACCTCCATCTTCAGTTTCTAACTTGAAAAAACTTGCTTGTTGTTTTTGAGAATCTTCAAAGATGAGGTCATTGGAATCCAGGCATTCAAAGTAGGGAATGGCACCTGTAAAATACTCATGGTTGCCGGGAAGTGTGTACATTGGGACCTTAACTCCCTGGTCTTTATACACAGCCTGGATGAGCCCGACAAAGTAATTTTTGAATTCTTGTCTCGTCCCGGAATAATACACATCACCTACATGAAGTATGACATCTGGATTAAATGACAGAGCACTTAATAATACTGCTGCAGCTACATCTGTCCCAGTACCAATATCTCCTATGATTGCCACAGTTGCATCTGAAGGGATCTTCCATTCTACAACCCCATAGTTATAATCTCCACCTCCATATTTGGGAT
>JABDLO010000462.1 GCA_013002995.1 Saprospiraceae bacterium
TGTCTGGACTTGTATATTCAAGTTCCACACCCACAATATTTTCCTTTTCAAACTCTTTGGCCTCCCATAGTTTTTTGTCAAATCCTTCCACCCCACCATGCAGGCTATTCTGACCATTATTCTGTGCCAGGGTATAATTCTGACCATCCAGCTTAAATAGTGCTTCACCAATCCTATTGGCATATCTGCCTACTATTGCCCCAAAATAAGGGTGAAATTTTGTGTAGCCTTCCAGACTATCAAAGCCTAGAACTACGTTGTCAAAGGATCCGTTTTTATCTGGGACCTGTATTGAAGTAATGATGCCGCCATAATTAGTGATTTTTACTTCCATACCCGATGCATTCTTCAAGGTGAAAAGATGGACTGTTTCACCGGTTTCAAGTGTTCCAAATTCTGATTTCATGATATTTCTTGATTCGGTTTCAGGTGATTTACAGGATTGACACAACCACAATGACAGGAAGAAAAGAACAAGATTGTAATGGTGATTTACGGTTCTTTTTGGAGTCATTGTCTGAATGATATTTGACAGATGCAAAATAAAATAAAAAGCCCAGAAGTATATCCTGAAGAAAACATTTGTTCTAACTCCACAGATACTTCCGAGCTATGTACCCAGAGCCGGGGTCGAACCGGCACGATCTTGCGATCATTGGTGTTTGAGACCAACGCGTCTACCAATTCCGCCATCTGGGCATAATCTTCAATTTTAATACTTTAAGAGTTTTCCTTTTGAAAACCTGGGGTAGCGTTGGAAACCAACGCGCCTGTCTGCCGGCAGGCAGGTCTACCAATTCCACCACCTGGGCAATTTTGTTATTTCAGCTTATCTGAAATCGGGCGCAAACATATTACAAGATTACTTATTTTACAAGATACAAAGACCCACAAAGAGGATTAAATTCCCTCATCCTGATTACTAATGAATGGGCCTCATGAATTACTCCAGACTGTATTAACAAAAGAAACTGCCAGTAGATAATCAAGCTGAATCAAGTTCAGTATGACATAAATAGTGATATGATTACCATATCCGTACTTTTGAACAGTTTTTGATCTATCCGGTTATATTTAGTAAGACTTCATTGAAGATGGAAAAATATTGGAACATAGTGCAATACTCTTTCTCTGGATACTGGAATTACCTGGTTTCTGAGATCACGAATCCAGGCCTAAATAACTATTTCTATTGGCTGCTGGGACTTTCCTTGCTGGTATGGGCATTGGAGGTTCTAATTCCTTGGAGAAAGACACAATCTATTGTTAGAAGGGATTTTTGGTTGGATGCCTTCTATATGTTCTTCAATTTCTTTCTTTTCTCCCTAATCGGTTATAATGCCCTATCCAATGTTGGTGTTGAGTTATTCAACGACTTTCTTGGATGGTTTGGAATTGAAAATCTGGTAGCCCTGGAAATAGGTACATGGCCAGGATGGTTGCAGTTGTTGACGTTGTTCATCATTGCTGATTTTATTCAATGGAATGTTCATAGGATGTTACATCGTGTTCCATGGTTATGGGAGTACCATAAGTTGCATCATTCCGTGAAGGAGATGGGATTTGCAGCACATTTGCGATTTCATTGGATGGAAACAATCATCTATAAGTCCATCCAGTATATTCCTCTAACAATGATTGGGTTTGGAATTCAGGATTTTTTCCTTGTTCATATTATAACCTTGCTTATAGGACATTTGAATCATGCCAACTTGAATTGGAATTATGGGTACTTAAAATACATTCTGAATAACCCCCGAATGCATATTTGGCATCATGCTAAAAACTTACCACAGAGTTATCCTTATGGTGCAAATTATGGCATCTCCCTAAGTTTGTGGGATTATTTATTCGGAACGGTCCACCTCCCATCAAGTGGTCGAGATGTTGAATTAGGATTTGAACAAGATGAACAATATCCATCCACTTTCATTAAACAAGTTCTTTATCCATTTCGCAGAAAAAGATCGTAGACTTCTACCTAGCCTCCGTGCCTGCATTTATCCGCAGACAGGCCGGAACTCATCGTTACTAAAGAGACCAAGGCCCCGGAACAAGTCCGGGGAAAATCTTTGGGAAAAATAATCTGCACTAGTCCTACCTGACAATCTCAGTTTCAACACTTGTATTGTGACAACTACAAATTTCAGCTCTTTTCTGTATATCTACAAGAATCAAAAACTATGCTCTTTTTATAACCTAAATGTAGATTTATCGTTATACATAGATATACAAGGTATATAGAATATCATGATATCTAAAAACCTAAGTGCTGCTACTACCAAAGCGATCATCCTGGGAATACTGAAACATAGGAAAAACTATGGCTACCTGATCCTAAGAAATATCAAAGAGATTTCCGGAGGAAGAATAGAATGGTCTGATGGTATGCTTTATCCCGTGCTTCACCGGCTTGAGAATGACGGTTTTATCCGCTCGGAGTGGAAAATGTCCGAAGAATCACGGCCAAGAAAGTATTATATGATCACCAATGCCGGGAGGAGGGAATTGATTAATGAAAAGGAACAATGGCGCCAAATCAATTCTGTACTTCTAAAAATATGGAAATTAAATCCCTAATAGCTAATAATTTAAAAGTGCTAACCTAAAATCCGGTGCGAATGCGAATGCACAACAAAAGAATTACTTAGAAAACTCTCCCTTCACCAATGAAGCAGCTCCTAATATTGAAGCTCCCTCACTTCCAAGCTCAGATGATCGAAATTGCACCTTTCCCCGATATACATCTAGTATATCTTTCTCCATATACTTCCGGGTAGGTTTGATAATATAATCACCAGCTAGGGATAGTCCCCCGGCTAGAAAAATTGCCTCCGGATTAAATAGCATTACTACTTCAGCAAGCTTTCTTCCCAGGATCTTGCCGGTAAACTGAAAAGCTTCTAATGCTATCTTATCTCCCTTGTCGGCGGCGATGGTGATGTCTTTGGTAGACAAGTCATCAAAGGATACATGTCTGAATTCACTATCAATAGACCTTTTAGCCATTAAGCTGAAGATTGTTCTTTTTATTCCTGTCGCTGAAACGTAGGTTTCCAGGCATTCTTTTTTGCCACACCCACATGTTCTCCCTTCCAACCTGCCAATATTTACATGACCCAGTTCACCGGCGAATCCCTGGAACCCCAGGACCAGATGACCATTAGAGACAAATCCACTCCCCAAACCGGTTCCCAGCGTGACCATCACAAAGTCATTAAAATCCTTGGCTCCTCCAAAGACTTTTTCTCCCAGGGCTGCAGTATTTGCGTCATTGGTGATTACAATAGGTTTATCAAAATGGTTCTTAAGTAGACTCGCGATGGGCAATACACCTTTCCATGGAAGATTGGAAGCATGATCAATGGTACCATCCACATACTTACCCATCGGAGAACCTATTCCAATTCCCTGAAGCTCAGTACTTTTTCCAAGTTCATCGAGCATGGAGTTAGTTAGTTTTCCGAGCTCATCAACATAGTCTTCGAAAACGTTAAATTCCCAGGTTCCAAACTCCATCTTTGCCAGGATATTCCCATCATCATCAACAATACCCAGTTTGGTGCCCGTACCACCTATATCGATACCAACAGAGACTCCCATTAATTCAGTCTTATAGTATTCAGGATCCTAAACAAGAAAAAGGCACCTACTGCTGAGACAACAGCTAACAAACCGCCTTGCATCATGTCCCCATAAACAAATCCTCCAATAGAGAATAATGATGAGTAAATGGTTACACAACCAATGAAAACTAGCAGTAGTTGTTTTGGCATCTGCCACTCAGCTCCACCATCATCTATGGG
>JABDLO010000485.1 GCA_013002995.1 Saprospiraceae bacterium
GTTTATAATGTGAGGCAAGCGAACATTGACGCCATCAGCGACAGAAGTAATTTTCAATTACAAGAAAAAGTTACCTATTCTCCGGTTGTTAAATCATTGGATGATATGGTCAAGTGTGAGATAAGGATGATTATGATCTGGAAAGATGGTAAAACCCAACCCATCTTGGTTAATAACCTTGCCAGAATGAGTAAGGGGAAAATGATAGGAGTGAAGTACAATAAAAATAAAACCTGGGTAGGTGGATCTGTAGGGTTTTTTAGAAAATAAGCTGGATACAAAATAATTTCCTTTTTACTTGCTCTTTATCATCCTTATGTTAACACTTAACACTTAACACTTAACACTTAACACTTAAAAGGACTTCTATTCCTTCAATGGAACTGATGCAGCATAATTATCCGCAATGAATCCGGCAAAGAAATCAAGTTTCTCCTTGATAATATCTATTGAATCATCCTTGAATATGAACCCTATATGATATTCCTTGTGAAGATTCCACCATATGCTAGAATCGTCAAATTGACTATAGTCAGGGTTTTGAACCTTACTCAGAGTTACAATAATTCCGCCATTGCTCTTATTACCCTTAGGTACATTATAATCTTCTCCTACTATCATAGCAGATTCAAGTCTGGCCCATTCTTTCCATAAATTGATTCCGGAAGCTGCATGTACCATATCGGCCAGGTGTGCTCCACCTACCCTTGCTGAAGTTTCCAGGAAGTAAAACTCTCCGTCTTCATGACATTTTATAAATTCAGAGTGAGAGGCGCCAAAATTAAGACCGAAAGCTTTGAGCAATTTATTATTGAATTTTTCTAATTCCTTACTTTCTTTATCCTTAACATCCAGAGTCTGTGATCTGAATATTCCACCACCATGAGCTACCTCAAATGGAGGTTGTAAATACTTTGATGATCTTGTAAAGATTGATTTGTAACCTTTGAATAATGAATCCACATGGTATACATCACCCGGCTTAAATTCCTCTATCAGATAAGTATGGCGGATTTCTTTGTTTTCATCGCTCCATTTCCAGAAGTCATCAACGGTATGTAGTTTACGAATACCCAGGGCACCTGCATCAGTACGTGGTTTTACTACCCAGGGTCCTTCACTTTTTTCAAAGAAAGCAGTAATCTTTTCATCATTGAATAACGCGCTGAATCCAGGAATTCTAATTCCATGATCTCTTGCGACTACCCTCATAGCCAGCTTATCATAAAAATGTCTTGCAGTAGTTTGTCCCATTCCTGCAGATCTGAATTCTTCTCTCAATTGAGCGGCTTTTCTTACATCATAGTCATCGAGGGCAATGATTTTGTCAATATGATTTAATCGAAATATATGTGCAGTTCCTTTAACCAGGTGGTCGAGATTCCACTCCCTCCCATCAGTACCGGGCATGTAAAAAACTTCTTTTAATGCTTCCCATGGCCAATTATCCTCTTTTGTGGTTTCAGAAGTTATGAGATAAACCGTGTGACCTAAATCGTGCAGAGCTTTCAAAAAATCTTCCCCTTTAAAATCACAACTGATACATAAAAATGTCTTGCTTTCCATATTGATAGATTTAAGAAATAGAACGTAACCATTGTGTTAATAAATCGATTCCATATCCTGTTCCACTATAAGCTTTGGAAGTAGGGTAGGCTCCGAATGCCGTTCCGGCAATATCCATATGTGCCCAGGCAGGATGTTTATCAACGAATGCCTCCAAGAACTTAGCCGCTGTGATTGCACCTGCCATTGGTTTGGCACTTAAATTTTTTATATCAGCAATATCTGATTTCATATGCTGGCCGTATTCTTCCCACAATGGCATCCTCCACAACTTCTCTCCCGTCTTATTTCCTGCAGTTACAATTTGAGAAACCAAGTCATCATTGTGACTCATTAACCCCGCTGCTTCTGTGCCTAACGACCGCACAATACTTCCTGTCAATGTTGCTAGGTCTATAAGATAATCTGGATTGTCATTCTTTACCGCATAAGATAATCCATCCGCTAATATCAACCGACCTTCAGCATCTGTATCAATAACTTCAATGGTCTTACCACTATAGGATGATATCACATCACCCGGCTTGATTGAGTTGGCATCTACCGAATTATCCGTGGTCGGAACGATGACTCTGAGATGTACGTTGAGTTTCAGTCTCGCCACCACTTCTATGGTTCCCATTGCTGCTGCTGCACCACCCATATCGCTCTTCATGTAATGCATGTTATTGCTTCCCTTAATAGAAAGCCCTCCGGTGTCAAATGTCACACCTTTTCCTACAATGGTAACACTCGATACTCCTTCCTTCTTTTCACCATAAGTGGCGATAAGACACTTAGCAGGAACCTCACTTCCTCGATTTACAGCGAGTAAAGCATGAAAGCCTAATTGCTCGAGATTTTCTTTTTCAAGAATGTTGAGATTGTAATTATATTTTTCTGATGATGTCTTCAGCCATTCGGCCATTTCTTGTGGACTCTTGTAATTAGAAGGAGCATTGACCAGTTTTATTATGCTGGCAACGGTCTCACCCTTAACCATCCCGGTATTAAAAGCATTGATCGTTTTCTGATTTTCAGATAAAATGCTGAAACTATAATCTTCATCCTTCTTTTCAGATTTATACATACCGATATCTTCAGCTCCAAGCACCATTCCACATGCCAATTGTTCAATAATGAACAAGTCTTCTCCATTAATTAAGCTGGGATCGAGTGCAATGTTACTTGTGAGTTGCTTGCGATTTTTAGCAAGACATGAAAGGACAGTTTTTTTTGATTTTCCGACGACTTCTGTATCTCCTAATCCTAATAATACTAGGATATTTTTGTCACCGTACAATATGATTGTTTCTCCAATAACACTGGAGAAATTGGATTCAAGGCTTAGACCTGGTTTTATTCCTTTGAGAATGAGATGTTTTTCAACCTCACTGAAAGAAGTCCCTTTAGTAAGAGGGAGGATAATAGTCTGCTGTTCCATTCGTATTTAAACTAATGATGATTGATTTTTAAAGAAAAGCCATTTTACAGCCTTTGGGAATACCTGGCTCCAATAGGCTTCATTGTGTTGCCCTTCCGGATTTATTACTACTTTATATTTTACCAGTGAGTTATTATAGTCACCATCTTTTACAGCATCCTTAAAGCGATGGATATGCCTGGACATATATTCTGACTCCTGATCTCCCCCATAGATATACATCCTCATGGGTAAGGTGTAATTATAGTGAAATGCATCAAAGTAAATCTTGTCAGAGTACCAGAATGATGGGCTGAATATCATCAACCGACTGAAATGTTCCGGGTATACAATCCCTACATAAGCACTGATCAAACCTCCCATAGAACTACCTCCTATTCCAGAGTGTCTCCTCTCCGGTTTAGTACGGTAGTGCTCATCTATGTACGGCTTTAATGTATTGATGATGAACCTGGTGTAATGTTTTCCTTGACCCTCCCCGAATTTTCTGTGAAAGTAAGGTGAATATTCCTGGATCCTTTCTTTACCCCCGTGATCAATAGCTATGACGATGATGTCTCCCATACCTTCAGCTGTAAGATCAGCAAGATGTTTGTCAATGGCCCAGTTACCATATGGATTATGTTCATTAAATAGATTCTGAGCATCCTGTAGATACAATACCGGATAAGTCTTCTCCGATTCATAATAATCATGAGGCAACAAGGCATAGATCTTTCTCGTCTTATCCAGCTGAGGAATTTCAAATTCCTCTGATACCACCTCAATCAATGGCATATATTTTTCGATACTCTTAGTATGACTTTCTTCCAATTGTAATAATGATAATGAATCCGCAAAGGTAAGATTTACTCAGAGTTGTAGCGTGTTTTTTATGCGATAGTTAAAGCTTACGCCAAATGCAATTATCACACAACTCTTTAATGGTTAAAATAAGATTATCTATGACTTTGTAGAATTGAAATACAGATCTCCTAAGTATAAATTATTGATACCTATTATTCAGAATGATTATCATAAGAGAAAAATATGGTTAGTGTAAATCTGGAAATAGAACTATATAATGATGTTTCAAAAGTTTAAGTTTGAATAAATCAACTTTCATCGGCATAGGGTTAAATGGTGGGCACCAACTTTTTCAGGAAGCATAAAAAAGTACCAGTGGATTCACTAAATAGCAATGTGATTTAAGGTTGTGATAATATTCAATATTTGGGTAATATTATTGATAAGGATAACAAAGCCTTTGCTTTTTAGCTGAAGGAAAATTAGTTGGTCGACATTTTACCCAAGCCTTGATCTTTTCGTTCTTTTGGATCCCCGCCTGCCGGACAGGCAGGAAGCCAAAAGGACATTGAAATTTACTTTATAGCATAATTATCAGTTCTAGTTTTGAATGAACTTTGTAGTAAATTTTGTTGAAATTAATAAATATCAACTTTAAAATTAGTTCAATATATTTGGGTTGTTACAAATGATAAATCACATGACTAGAGCAGAAGCAAGAGAAATATTAAAGTCAATGACAAAAGGAGCATCCTTATTAAGACATGCCAGAACAGTAGAATTAGTGATGGAGGCAATGGCTAAGCATTTTGGCGAGGATGAAGAAAAATTTGCTGTTACCGGCTTATTACATGATGCAGATTATGAAGCTTATCCTGATCAACACCCTAATGTCATCGTACAAAAACTAAGAGGTATGGGTGAAGAAGAAATAGCCCACGCCATTGCAGGTCACTACACCAGGTGGAATGTGCCCAGGAATACTTTAATGGATAAATGCATCATTGCCGCGGATGAGATTACAGGATTTATTGTAGCTGCTTCATTGATTCGTCCTACCAGAATAGAAGGCATGAAGGTCAAGTCTGTTATGAAGAAGTTTAAAACCGCCACCTTCGCCGCCAAGGTAGATAGGGAAGAATGTAGAAAAGGAGCAGAACTGATCGGCTGGGACTTAAGACAATTAGTCGAATTCATCATTCCCGTCCTGCAAGCCAATAAAGAGGAGTTGGAATTAGCGGCACCCCAATAATTGTTGCAAATAAATTTGCAATTACTATCGACGTAGGACTTTCAAATTTATTTGAAAGTAAAGTAGGGGATTGCGCATGGAACAAAAAACAGAATTTCTTTCAACTCTCATTTCTCAATTCTAAATCAAATTTCCCCTATCATCCCACTTCGCAACCATTGCACTCTTTTCTTGCGTGATATATTGAGATAGATACTTTTCTTCATACTTCAATCCCTTATCATTCAAAACCTCCGCAGGGACTCCATCCCAGAAATTCGGCCGATTGCCTACGTACCCAAGGTCCTCTATACCAATTCTGGATGTATAGAATCCTGTCAATGTCAGATTTCTCAATCTTGAAAAGAATTTCTCTCCGACTTTGTGGTGAGGTTTGGTCTCTTCTGGATAAGCAATATCATCAATAATAGACAACATTTCTTGTTGACTGAGTTCGTTAAATGACTTTTCATATCGATCCATACTTTCTCGGTACAACCATCCAAGTCCGGAACGCATAGGCTCCTTATGGTCAGATATGTCTTTAACAATAAAATCCAGAAACTCCATCACTCCGGCATCATTGGCAGATCCTGATACATCGTCGGCAGGAACAATAATATCTACCAGAATACCCAAAGTGGTCGCTTCCTCAGGTGTAAAGAATGAAGGTTCACAAGCAAGCATTTCATCTCTTAGCTTTTCATCTTCTGTTCTCCCATAAGACTTGCTTTTCGATTCCTCTACAACCGTTGATTGATCAGAATCAGTCTTACATGAACTCACTCCCACAGCTCCAACACCAAGTGTCCCGAGAATCATAGTCTTTAAAGTATCCCTTCTATTGATCTTCATATGTATTAATCTAAAATCTAAAATCTAAAATCTAAAATCTCAAATATCCATCCTCTTCAATTCACCAATCAGATGCTCGCTTGCCCTCCATGCCAATGCCATAATCGTCCATGTAGGATTTTTATCGGCCTGAGATACGAATGGCCCTCCATCCATGATGTAGAGGTTATTTACATCGTGGCACTGATTGAATTTATTGGTCACTGAAGTCCTGGCATCATCTCCCATTCGGGTAGTTCCTACTTCATGGATGATCTTGCCCGGAGCTTCCAGTCCATAGCTGCGGTCCTTTCCAGGTGCATCTCCAAAAGGAATGGCTCCCATGGCATCAAGAAGACTAGAAAATGTATCCTGCATGTGTTTGGCTTGCCTGACTTCATTATCCGTCCACTTATAGTCAAACTTCAACACTGGGATTCCCCATTCATCAACCACTTCATTGTCTATGGTACACCTGTTCCTGAATTGTGGAACAGACTCACCTCTTCCTCCGAAGCCGATAACCGCTCCATAGAACTTACGCATATCCTTCTTCAACTGAACACCATATCCACCAGGTCTATCTGTTACCCCAGTTAACTTCTGGAAATCCTGGATGTTAAACCCAAATCCATAATTGGGCATTCCCATTCCTCCCCACACTTCTATATGATAGCCTCTTGGAAAATCAATAGACTTATTATCAAGCCACCATGGAGAATAGACATGCATGCCTCCAACTCCATCTTCATTGAAGCGTTTTCTATCCAGTAATTGGGGAAGAATGCCAGATCTCGATGCACCAGTTGAATCGTGTAAATATCGGCCTACATGATCACTTGAATTGGAAATTCCATTGGGATGTTGATCTGAGACAGAATTCATCATGATCCTTGCACTACTGCATGCAGAGGCTGCAAGC
>JABDLO010000511.1 GCA_013002995.1 Saprospiraceae bacterium
TGTCTGTATGTCATACTCTGAAGTATTAAACTTGTGTAATGCGGCCATCACCATTCTCTCACGATCAGTGGAGAATTTGCCGGCTATTTCAATGCTGCTGACGTCTCCAAGATAATACCGCATCAAGAAAGCATCACTTCCCGGTCGCTCCTCATAGTCGAAATCTACAAATGAATAAGCATTAAATATATCGTTGGGATTCCAGATGGTATTGATGCCCCAGTTAATCCGTTGCCTTCCGACAGCAATTTCAAGATCTCCTATAAGGTATTCGATATAAAACCGATCGATGGTACTGTTCCACACGTGCTTATCTCCTTCAAGAAATGAGAATGATAAGTCTAGGATATCGTTTTGACTGTCCTCCAGCCTTTCGGCAAATATGGGATCCAGTTCCACCTGATCGCCATAAAAAAACTGATTTCTCCATCCCAGGTGAAATGTGCCATTTGGATTAAAATCCCATCGACCATTCAATCGCTGATGCATCCAGGTAGTTGTAAGAAAATCATCGAAATTGTCTAGATTGATATTGGTGCCATTGCCCAGCATCTTGAAGTATCCTGACCATTCCGGTTTTTGAGCAACAGCATATTGTGGATACATCAGTATGCACATTAAAGCCAAAAGAGTCCATATTTTTTTAAGATGGCTCATTGATCACATCGGATTCGATCTTACCATCTACCAGATTGATGACCCGTTTAGCTCGACTGATCACGCGGGGGTCGTGGGTAGAAAATATGAAGGTGATTTTCTCTTCTTCATTGAGCCTGGCCATGATATCCAACAACTTGAATGCAGATTTAGAATCCAGGTTGGCCGTAGGCTCGTCGGCGAGAATAAATGTAGGCTTGGGTGCCAAGGCCCTCGCTACAGCCACACGTTGTTGCTGACCACCGGATAATTCAGATGGCTTGGAATTCAATTTGCCTTCAAGGTCAATCTCTACGGCCAGTTCTTTCACCCGATTATTTCTTTTAACCTTATCATCACCCAATAACAACATGACAAATTCCATATTCTCCTGAGCCGTCAGAACCGGAATCAGATTGAAAGACTGAAATACAAATCCGATGTGTTCTCTCCTGAATCGTATCAATTGTTTTTCAGACAATTCACTCAATCGATGGCCACCAATCACTACTTCTCCACTCGTCGGCTCATCCAATCCTCCAATCATATTGAGCAAGGTTGATTTACCGGATCCTGAAGGACCAATGACAGCAATAAACTCTCCTTTTTCAACTGTAATACTCACCCCATTCACGGCATAAACCGGAATTTTATCGGGGTTATAGACTTTGGTTACTTCTGATACGGTAATCACTGACATGATATTATATTTTTCTGATGGCTTCTAATGGGTTTAAACGGATGGCCTTCCATGCTGGATACAAAGCAGCAAGTATGGCTGTAAATACAAGAATGAAAGTCAACCTGTAAAATGATAGGGCGTTGACTTGTGGAAAAACCATAGACTGCATGCCATACTCTTCAAGGAATTCTGACCACATGCTTAGATCAATGCCCTGGTTAGAGAAAAATGATATGATCATATACCCGATCAGCATTCCTATGGGTGCAGCAACCAGGCATAGAAAGATGGTTTCCACCACAATGAGAGTAAATAGTTTTCCTTTACCCATACCGACAGACATAAGTACACCGATTTCTTTGTATCTATCAAGAACTGCCATCAACATGGTGTTGACAATCCCAAAGATCAATGCCAGCATAATGATGATGAAATAAAACCATGTAATGAAATCCATCTGTGATTCATACAGGCCAAGTTCTGGCGAAATTTCATTATACGGCTGGATATCATAATCCGGAAATTGGCTTTTTAATCTATTCAGAAATTCCGGGATATCATCTTTCTCGTTCAATAACATTGCTATCTGGTGAATGGGAATGTTTCCTCCATTTACATTCGGATCGATGACGTCTTTAAGGTCTTTCTGCAGGACATACACCATGGATTCATCGTAATTATTGTTTCCACTGTCATACAACCCGATGATCCTAAACATCGCTGCTGTGATCTCCCCTTCCATGTCCATGAAAGTCAACACCGTCTTAGATCCCACTTTCAAGCTTAATTTATCTGCCAGCCTGGTACTTATCAATATTTTATTCCTACTGTCATTCTTGAAATAGTTGCCGTCAATGATCATGGAGGATTTGTCATAAATTGCCGCCTCTGATTCCAGGTCTATCGCTTTCATCGTTACACTCTGGGAAGTCCTCGAAGAGGAAATCATGGAATTTACCAGTGTTCTAGCGACAACAGCTTTGATGGCACCCATTGTATCCAATTGACTCATCAACTGATCAGCACTCTGAATATATGTTTTTACATCCTGATCATCCAGGTATCCCGGGCTATGGATCTGGATGTGTGAGGTAACCTTCTCAATGCTGTTCTGAATAAAACTCCTTACCATGCCCTGTGCAAAAGCATCCAGGAACAATGAAGCAATAATCCCTAGTGTAATCGCCGTAATAATGACGATACTCCTAGTTTTATTTCTCCATATGTTCCGCCAGGCGAGTTTGATGATCATGCTCTCATTGCTTTTACGGGTTCTAGTTTTCTCACATGGAGATATGGGAATATGATGATGGCTATACAGATGCCGTATACAATAATGGCTTGAGTAAAAAATATCTTGAGATTGATGGATGCCGGCATGATGGGTTCGAACTCAAAATTCTCCATGGCATCGGCAAATTCCCCGGTCAATACAATAGGATTAACATGAAAATAGTATGATACACCATAGGAAATAAATATGCCTATAATCACTCCTATTGTTGCCAGGATCAGCAATTCCAGCCACACCATCATAAAAAGATTGACTTTTTCCATACCGATAGACAACAGCACACCAAATTCATATTCCCGCTCCTTCAGCATCATCAATATGGTGCCGAATATTCCAAATGCAATAATCATGTACAATACAAAGAATATGATGTAGTTACCTGAAGCGTCAATCTGCTTAGACTTGATCAATTCAGGCATCAATTCCTGGTAAGTCATCACTTCATACCTTGATGTATCCAGTTCTTGCTTGATGGCGTCAGAAATTTCGTATTCTGTGTCCAAGGTCCGGGCTTTAACCACCAATGCGCTGATCAATCCTTCGGCTCCATAAAAGTATTGGGCCTTATCGATGTGGGTGATGATGGCTCCTTTATTGAATTGGGGATTGGGAAAATGGACGTAGCCTCGGATCGGATATTTTCCGGCAGCATTGACTCCGTGATATCCCTGACTGATCATAAATATGGTGTCACCTGGGCCGGCATCTATCAATTCACCCAATCGATCACCGATCAGGACTCCATCATCTGTAGAGGATAGATACACACCCTTAGTAACTTTTTCACGGATTTTACTGAACTCATCTTCTTTCAATGGATCAATACCGATCACCATCGCCCCTCGCGTTTTTTCTCCTGTGGAGACCAAGGCGAAAGATTCCAGCCTGGGTACAACCGTTTCAATTTCTTCACTCAATTCACCTACAGAAGATAATTCACCATCCATGGTCATTAAATCATTGATGGACGGGTTGTCCCAAAATCCTTTATGATGAATCTGAATGTGTCCTGTGTAAGAAGATACAACATTGTTGATCATATAATCCCATGATCCTTCCTGGATGGCACCCATAAATCCACAGAACAATACCGCGAATGCAATGGACGACGCAGTGATGATGGTCCTTCTTTTATTCCTCCATATGTTCCGCCAGGCGAGACGTAGCAACATCAACGGACTCTTTTAAGGTTCTTAGTAGAAAAGAAAGATGATTCAATTGAAATATCAAATTCCAATTCATTGTATTCAATCTGGGTCATATGCCCGTCTTCGTCAGCTGGAATTACTTCCAATAATGCAGGCAATAACTTTCCTCCCAGCATCTTAATGTTTTTTCCATACATCGTATTGACCAGAAATCCATCTTCATCATACATTTCAGATTTCAATTGTAGAAAGTCTTTTTTGTCTATCCATGAAATGATCTTTCCCCACACTACGGGTGCATTTTCTTTAGGGATGAGTTCAATCATATAACTTAACCGGCCTACAATTTCTTCTTCTCCCAGAATTCGGTGAGTGTAATCTTTTATTATAGAAGACTCTTTGACCAGGTCATCATTGGTAAAGTCAGATCCCATCCAGGATTGCATCATCATAGATGGTGGCATTTTAATAATTCGGTTAATGGTGGGTTGCCAATTCCATAATTCCTGGTCCCTTTTCAAGAAAGCGATTCCTTTATCTCTTGCAGGTGCTGTCACCAGGATGATAGAGAGCTCGTCACCTTTACTCCATGCTTTCATGGTCATCTCCCTTGTCCAGCTGGGCCTGACTATTTTCATTGTAATGGTGCTCTTGCTGGAAACTCCCCTTACTTTTTCATCTGCCTTCCTGATGATATCCTCAGCTG
>JABDLO010000512.1 GCA_013002995.1 Saprospiraceae bacterium
AGACCAGAAGCAGGTTCAATAGGGATTTTGTAGGTCTTTTGACTGACAGCTCCTATCTCTTCCAATTGTTCTACAGTAGGAAGTATTGAACCATCAGGAGTGGTGTAGGTAATCTGTAAAGTCAGACCCTCAGTATCACACATTCCAATATTTGCTATATTAATACACAGCGTATCTTGACTTCCTATAGGAGAGCATGTTTCATCTCCAACTACAAAAGCTGAAAGAATCGATAATTCGGTTGCACAAATCGCCTCAATCTCAGTAGTGAAGAAGTTATCATCCGGATTCACATCCTGGTCTCCTACCACATTAAAGAGTTCAAATGTTAAGATTCCCGGTCCGCCGGTAACGAAAGAATTGGTTTGAAATTCGAAATTTATTTCTTGGCCCGTGGTGTTAGGAGGAATATCTGGAATCCCTGCAATGACACTAGAATCATATCCAACCCCAACAATTTCAAGGATCATTAATATATTAGGTTGAACAAAGGCATCGCATTCATCAACATTGGATGCAGTTATCACACCTGTCAAGATGGAACCTAATTCCCAACTTACCTGATCTATTTCGACATTATCAATCTTTCCATCTGGATTAAGATCTTTAGGTTTAATTTTAATCAGCTCGACTGAAGAGATATTATTAGATAGATCTAAATCTCTGGAGGTTACTATTTCATAAAGGATCGGAACTTTTTCATTTTCTTTATCAGGCAATCCTGGAGCAATATCCAGATTGAAGCTTTTAGTTGAGTTGGCTTCAATTTTACCAACATCGAAACTTAAGGGAGTTGCATTGTCTATAGTTACCAATATTTGAGCATCTTCAGACTGGCATGAGGCCGTGTTTTCAACTACCACTTCAATCAATTGAGGACCGTTATCTCTATAACAATTATTTGGTTCTAAAACAAGATTTTTAGCTACCAGATCAGGAATACAATCCAATGTATAACATGTTGAAATAAATTCATCTTCTGGCCTCACCCTGGTATTTACACAAAAACTTAAGTCGGAATGGTCGGAACCGATGTCCACATCATTAAATGTATACGTTGAGGTCTGACCAGGCTGAATAGAATTTACTAGTGGTCCGAAAACATTTACCAACACATCATCATTTCTTAACTCGAGTTGAACTTCCGCTGAAGGAGCATCGTAACATTGAGATATATTCCGGATAAGTGCTTCTACGTCAATTATATTGTTTGATGGTATTGGATCTTGCAGTATCAAATCCATTAACTCAAGCCTTGACAGACCATCTCTAGAAAATACAACAGGAGTTTCAAAGGATGTTGGATCACCAGTGTTCCTGGGGTCGGTAATCTCAAATCTTAAAGAGCCTAACTCTTCAAAATCGAGGTCTAATTCAGGTACTGTATATGTAGCTGTGGAAGTGCTACCCCCTTGGATATCAATCGGAACCTCGATCGTTGTGGTAGACCCACCCCTGGTATATTCAAAACTAGTCACCAAACCATTTACTGAACACCCATCTGGGTTATTTAATTCAACACCAATTGACTGACCTGGTTGTACACATTCGTTTGGATCAATATTAACACCTACAATTCCAATATTACTTGGACAGATGTAATCAGCATTGAAAGAATAAAAATCATTTTCCGGATTGTTGTCAAGTTCATTAGTATGACTAATTTCAATAGTTACCTGGTCAGATGCTGTCGTAGATGTAATGACCAATCCATCAATAGTGAAACTCCCTTGAGCCCCAGGCCCCAAATCGTTGTCTGGAGGTAATGGGTATACACCTTCCAATAATATCTCATCTCCTACCAAAGCAATAAGAGATAAATCAATCTCTTCAGTATTATTACATAAATTAAAATTTTCTAAGGTTAGATCAATACTGAAAGTTTCATTGCGGGTAATTCCTCCACCCGGAATGGCAGCAGATACAATTCCGAAATCAAAAGAGGCATCAGTATAGGTAATAGGAATGGTAATTTTATTATTCCCAAGATTTTCAATTGATTCGTTTTCCATACGCACTTCAAGATTAAGTGTAGCATCCCCACTATATCCATCCGGAGGTGGTATATCTTTAAATAAAGTATAAGTAGTGCCATCTATTTCGATGTTACTTATATCTTCGTAAATCCTTGTACCTTCTGAATCTTCAACAAAAACCTCGAAGCCTATAGGCTCATTAGTACAAAGAGATTCAATTGAAACTTCACCTTCTATTTGAATAGATTCAGAATTGGGGACACAGCTAATGTTCACTCCAGGAATTGTAAGCGATTCAGTTGCAACATCCGCCTGGCAATCTTCAACTATAGTAAATGTGGATTCACCTGGAGGAAAAGATTGATCATCAGTCAGAGATATATTAAACATATTAATGCTGTATTCGCCAGGAGTAAGTTCAGTTGGTAAAGGCCCCAATGTTATCAACGTTGATTCTCCAGGACCTAACTCACTAGGATTTACTTCTTCTAATGAAAAAAATAATGGGTCATTATTTTGAAGAATGGATGTTTGAATTTCAAGATTACAAACTGGATTTATCAAGCTTTCATTTCTTACAAAAATCTGAATGGGTCTAATATCACCTGCCTGGATGACTTGCCTATTAGCAGGGAAACGAATTTCTTTAAATAAACTACCGGAGCCATTTGTCAATATGATAGGTCTTGTAGTAAAATTATTACCATCTATATTGATCTCTCCATTCCCTGCAATAAACACGTCCAACTCTCCTGGTCCAATATTGCCACTGCTTAGATCAACAATTGGTCCTGCTACATACCCTGTCAGATTGGTGCCTATTACAGGAGGATTACCAGGAGCAGGAAAACCTATTGGAGGTGCCATTCCTTGAAATAACCTAGCATCCGTTTCTATTGAAGTTGTCGGGTCACCAATATTAGTGACTAAAAAATAAAGTTGGAACGGTCTGCTTTTATCAATTTTTACATTGTCTTTTATATTATAATTATCAATTATAATTAAATCTGGTTGACAGTAGATATGGCTATTAACGTTAGCGACAATAATAATAAACAGGACGGACCTGATGATAGCTCTCATAGAAGTAGGGTTATGCAGTTGACAATCATTGATTCTTCAATATTATGCATTTTATTACCCCCATTTCCCCCCATGATCATGGGGGGACTGAGCGGTTTGATCGGCTTAGCCGATCAAAATGACGCCAGAGGCGTCATAGCGAAGGAACCGCAAGCATACCTTGCGGATGGGAGGCCAAATACCACTTACCATTAGCATCACCAATCAACTGAAAGTGAAAATACTCCGATCAAAATGACGCCAGAGGCGTCATAGCGAAGGACCCGCAAGCATACCTTGCGGATGATGACCGAACGATCCTCTGGAAAATTGCCAGAGGCAATTTAGTGAGAGAACCGCAAGCAAACCTTGCAGGTGGGCAGGCCAAATACCAGCTCAGTTTATTTTAAATTAGACGTAGGAAACCACGCGCATACCGCGTGGGTGACCGAACGATCCTCCGGAAAATTGCCAGAGGCAATTTAGTGAGGGAACCACGCGCATACCGCGGGGGTGGGCCAGCCAGATTCCACTATACATACATATTACCACTAAAGTTCTATGAAATCACAATACTCCATAAAATCTAAATGTAATAACCATTTGAAATACACCTATCCTACCCCACTCCCTTCATCTCAAATTCAACTTTATACCCATCAGTTTCATCAAATATAATTTGCCCCTTAAGCCTTTCTGCTCTTACCTTCATATTTTCAATACCCTGACCGGAAGCTTTCTTATTGTGACCTGAATTCAGATTACCGTTATCATAAATGATTGTTACACACTTACCATTTTCCTGATCAATAGAAACCGAAATTAAATCACCATTGGAATGTTTCGCAATATTGTTGATGGCCTCCTTAATCAGAAAGTATAAATTTTCACGGACATCCTGAGGCAATGGAGTCTGAGGTTCAATGCCTGAGCTCCTATATTTTATCTTAAATTCCATATCACCAAATAACTCATCAAGGTGATTTTTAATTCGATCTTCGAGGTCACCAAAGGTGTCTTTGCGTCCGTCAATCGACCACAACACATCACTCACTCGTGACATCACCTCCCTGGATTTAGAAGCGACTTCAACCATCGATTCCCGCATGCCATTATCTTTCATCTTCATCCCCAGCAATTCAGTCCTGGTTGCTATACTGGCAAGTTGACCACTGACTTCATCATGAAGGTCAGATGACACCTTGGTTCTGAATTTCTCCTTCTGTAGTTTTTGGTGATATTGAAACCTCGCAACAGCCCAGACAATCAATGATATTCCCAATAAGATGAGCAATCTAAACCATAAGGTCTCGTAATATGGCAATGCCACCATTACTGAAAGGATGATCTCATTAGCAGCAAAGTTACCCTTGCTGTCTGCCCCTTTGATATGAAGTTGGTAAGACCCGGGAGGAATTTTATTATAACGTATGGTAGGACGATTACCTACATATTGATAATCAGCTTCCAATCCCTTCATCCAAGAAAAAAATTGATGGTCTTGCGGAGTATTAAAGTCATCCAGTAAAACCTTGACTTCGAGATATCCTATTTCAGAAGGTAGATTCAACCCATTGTTCTGATCTAATTCATTGTAATTACTGAAAATAGTATCTAAGGATTGATCAAAAGCATTTACAGACGTCAACGTAAGCCTGTCTGTTCTTTGGCTCTTTAATAAAGTCTCCGGATCAAAGATATTAACACCATTGATTCCTCCCATGTAGATCATGCCTTCATCATCCTTGAAAAAAGAGAACCTATTAAATTCATTATCTGATAAACCATCATCAGTAGTGAAATTCCTGAAAATTCCAGACCCCCTATCGAAGTAACTCATTCCATAATAAGAAGAGAGCCAGAAATTTCCCAATTCATCTTCAATGATTCCCACGACCAGGTTACTGGAAAGGCCATCTCTTATGGAATAGTGTTCAATCTCATCAGTATCAGGGTCCAATCTATTCAGCCCTTCCGATGTTCCGCACCATATTCCTCCATCTTGTGATTCATGAATAACATATATGGTATTGGAAGAAAGCCCATTTTGAGAATTGCCTATTCTATATCGTTTTACAGATTGATCGACAGGATTGAACCTTATTAACCCTTTATCCGAAGTCCCAATATAGATGTCACCTCTCTCAATACACTTTACATAATTAGGGAAGGATTCAAGAATGGGATTTTCTTCTTCAGAGAACAATTTATAATCCAGTGATTCCGGATCAAATCGGATTAAATGACCATCTCCAAGTTCGCCATTGCCCACCATCCATATGATTCCTTCAGAATCAAGATCCATGGATTGAATCCTGTAAGGCATATCGATTTTTGTTACTTCCTCAGATATAGGATCGATCCTGAAGATCATCCCTTTGGCCATATCAGAGATATTACATCCTGACATCCATACATAATTATTGTGAATCAACAATTGATTAGAACATGCCCAATCATTGACCTCTTCTACGCTGTAAGGCAGAAGGTCACTGATCTTCTTTAAATTACCCTCTAAGTCCAACTTATAAAGTACATTGGTTTCATGAGACATAAATATTGTTCCATCAGGAAGTTCTTGAATACCTCTCATACTTGCTCCATATGTAGATTCCAGGTCGGATTTGTACAACAACTTTTTTATGGCATTTTCGTCAAAATGAATGATGGCAAGTCCTTTGTGTGACCCAAGAAAAACCTCTCTTTTGAAATCTTGCCCATGGAGAATATTAATCTTTTTATCAATGGTTAATAATTGGGAATAGTCTTCGACGTTTTTCCCATCAAGTAAAAAGAGATGTTCAATATCAGGATACAACCCATACCTGTCAGCTGTAGTACAGAGTATGGT
>JABDLO010000513.1 GCA_013002995.1 Saprospiraceae bacterium
CCCATACTCTATATAGAATGGGATCCAGATGATCTCCAGGAATACTGAACTTCCAGGATGCATTTCGACTCAATCCTGAAGGTATATTCAAGTTGAGTTCAGTATTTTGATTTTGAATTATTGATCCTACCGGCTCCATGGTCCTGGCATTGATCACTTCAATCTTTACGGATACATCCAGCGTATCCTGGGAAAGATTATTAACTTTTGAGGTGACAACGATATCATCTCCCTGTCTGAAAAATCTTGGGAAAAACGGTGTTACCATAAGGTCTTTTTTGGTAACAACTTCTTTCGTCAACTTTCCATATTTTAATTCCTGATCATGTGCAAATAACATCAATTTCCACCTCGTCAATGATTCTTTCATCTTAAATTGAAAGTGAATATTTCCTTCTTCATCTGTAAGCAAGTGCGGATAAAAGAATACGGTTTCTTCAAGATCTGATCTCAATGATGAACCTGAGTCTACAATTTGTTCCTCTTCCGTTGCAGATTCATCCTGGACAACTACTTCTTCCAGCGTACCTTCAGCCTTAGACATGATTGCGTCTGATTCTGCTTCTGTGGACATGGTACTTACTCCTCTCAACGTTACATTGACTCCTGCTCTCTTTGATGTTCCTGCATACCATTGATTCAGTATTGTGAGATATGGGTATCTTAAATCTGATTTTGCATAAGCTGATGAAACCATATTCCATCTGTTGACGAGGTGAATTCCAGAAGCAGTTCTAAAACCTTTCCCTCTCCAAATATCACCTATAGAAAATGAAGGATATAAATTAGCATTCCATTGATGATACTTAAATTGATCCAGGGACATATCATACATGGACGCGAGGAGCTCAATGGCTTTTTGATCTTTATCTTTACCCTTAATTTTTAGGTGCCATTCTTCTTCTGACCCAGGCAGTAATGTATTTCTGAACGTTACCAATTCTATGTCCAGATCTTTATGGGTCCAGGGCACATTAATCCTCCTGGTTACAGTCCTAAATCGATTGTTGTAAAAATATGTAAGGACTACGAAATAACCTCCATAATCATCTTCCTGTACTTTAGTTTTTATCTCTGAGCTCCCATTCAATTCCATCCAACCCATTTCTTTCTGATCTCCCCTCCTGGAAATTTCTTGATATAAATACAATAATGAGTGCGGTGACCCAACCCTTATTGTAATCTCATCACCAGGAGAAAAACTTCCATGAGCCTCCTCTAAGTAAAGGTCCGCTGCAGGAACGAAATTCTCATTATTATAATCAATGATGATAATATAATCCTCCACAGTTGTCCCTCCAGCTTGCATTTCAATCTTGTATGCTCCGGGATTTAAGGCTTGCGCATTTACAAACTTCTCTTGCTCTGCGGCAAATGACACCCATTGACTTGTTGCCTTTTCCTTCCAATTTCGGATGACTCTTAATGGGTTATGATCATCTGTTCTTTCTATTTCTTCTCTTTCAGGTAAAAGCTCAATAACCTTTACAGAAAGTACTTCATTGAGTTCAATTCCTGATTGATTATTGATAGATATGGTAAGTGAAGAAGTATCTTCTATTGTTCTTATTTTGTTGCCATTCAAGGTGATACTCAAGGCATTCTTTCCGATTGCCATTGAAAGTTGATCTGACTGTGTTTCTCCACTAATATCTGTTACATCGACTTCAACTTCATAATTCCAGGTCTTTGTATTATTACCTCTTGCAATGAATGATAAATTGAAGTCTCCATTTTCATCAGTTTCTGTTGCACCATGGTGAATCAATACCCTTTCATTTCCCTGGGGTATCCTGCTATACCACCACCATCTGCGGACTTCAGATCTGAAAACCCTGAAAGTTACATTGGCTCCATCAATTTTGGCGGATGAGTATGCTATCGCATTGGCTGAGATTTCAATGGTATCTCCTACATTATATTTGCCGGAAGGCTGATCCAGCACAACTTCAAAAGTCGGGCGCCGATACTCTTCAACCAGAATAGATTGACTTGAAAACAGGTCTTTCTTTCCAATAAGTTCAATGGTATGCTGACCTGTCAATCCGGAAGTAGGAAGCACAAACGAACCTGAAACACTACCAAATTCATTAGATTTTAATTTGGTCCTTGATAATTCCTGGTAATTAACATCTCTGAGTACAACTTCTACATCTTCCATGGTCATGCCCAAGGAAGGAATACCATTATATTCTTTTTCAAGAAGCAGCCCCTTGAAGTATAATTTCTGACCAGGTCTGTAAATAGCTCTATCCGTAAAAATCAAAGCCTCCATCCTCGACTTCTCATTTCTCGGATAATCGTAGATATAATAGTTATCGTTTACATCCAGATAATCTTCTCCTTTAGAAAGAACAATTGAAATGGATCTTCCTTCCCTTTCACTATAGTTAAGCCTTCCATTTTTATCAGTCTTTTTCGATGTGATGAATTGCTTTCTATTCTGCCTTGTACTGCGATCATAAAAAGAGGTATAAATATCAACTTTTACATCATTCATCGGAGCTCCGGTTATCCTGTCCGTCACAATGATATTGACTGCATCATTTCCTTTAGATGCGTAAGCAATATCACTCACTTGAAAACTCACCATGTGTAATCCCTCTTCTATATTTTTAAAATCACTGGAAGGGCTTACTACCACAGCATAATGCCCATATGATTGTCGGGATATGTTCAGAGAAGATTCAACCGGAAAATAATTAGGATCAAGGTCTATGGAATGTACCCCAGTGGATATGTGATCGAGAGCAAGAATATAAGCATGAAAATCAGATTCATATAACCTTCTGAAATCATCCCTGAAATTCCTGGGCAATTCTACCAATCGCCAGTGGAGGCTTTCAATATTAGATGAAGTAACTTTGACATTTATGGATTCAGCTGATGTAAATACTTCGTTGGAAGTGGTATTCAATTGCTTACGGGTAATGTTTTCTATCATTTGCCCCATGAGCTTCCCATAGTGGGTATCATCTACATGCTCACGACATATATCGTAGGCTTGCTTCCGCAAATGTGCATTTCCATCCTGGCTGGATAAAGTATATAGTGTACTTGCCTGTTGATGATACAACCTGGCAGTATTAAATGGATCCCTGAATATTGGTTTATATTCATCAATGACCTCTAGAAGTAAATCGTATTTATTATCTAAAGTTGAATGTTGAAGTACGTAGGAGAATCTCGCCATGTCTGCATCAAGAAGGGCCAGTTCGTTATTTTGACTCTGATGAAAACTGATTAAATTCTGATAGATTTTTAATGTTCTGAACGCTTGATTCAAGGGATCTGATGATTCTAGATTCAATTTTATAAAATCTTCATAATGTGACAGATATCCCTCCTCATTTATACTAAAACCCAGATCAAATGAAGATGCTGATGTCAAGGGATTGGCCAGTTCCTGCATTAAATAATGAGAAGCAACATCCAGCAATGTGGGTCTGAGTTTTAATCCCTGAGGTGTGTACTTTGATAAAATTTCAGTGTAACGTACATTGTTGATATTGAGAGCTTCTTTATCCGATAATATTTCTTCTGCAAGATCAAGGAGAGCTAATTCATAATTCCGGGGAGCCCAATCATTTATATTGGAAGGGGTTGCATCGGCTATAAATGTTCGATCGCTGAGTTTATATTGATGTCTTCTGTAGTAATTTTTGATATTGGAGTGGAGAATGAGGCCTATTAATTGTTTAACAGGAGCAGGGTATTTCTCGTATTCCTCCCATAGAAAAGCCAGGTGGTCCGTATTCTCCTCTTCTTTTAGCATTTGGGTTAATGAAGCCTTGAAAGTGATGGCTTTAACCAGATTAGGATTGTTCTTTTCATTTCTGGCTATCCCGTATATTTCATTGGTTTTGTTGATAGCAGACTGTGGTAATCCCTGATTGATAAATTGCTCTACTTCTTTCCATGCTTTCTCAAAATCGTATCGCGGGCCTTGAAATGACATAAGTACAGTTGTGATTACTAAATATAAGATTGTACGCATAATTTAATCTACAATGGTTGTGTATTAAAGACGATGAAAGCCTTAATTATTACATATGTAAGGTAGTCCTTTTTGAGGATGGAAGAGAATTATTTATCCTCTTTAGGTGTGAATCTATTTAAGTTAACTTCAGGGTCGAGAGGGTGGTCATATAATAGGTATTCCGCCATCCTTGAAGCCCAGTATGGACCAAGTGAAGACCCCTTAGTACCCAGCCCATTGAACAAGTGGGTATTGCTGAAATGAGGATGTGTACCCATGATCGGACGTCGATCTTTAGAAGCCGGACGCACTCCGGCAATATGATCCTTTATTTCATAAGGCACTTTGAGTACATCATCAGCCAAATTCAATAATCTTTCTCGTTCCGAATCCGTCGGCCCTACTTCATCCAAGTTCCAGGCATAACCTGAACCTACCCAATATAGATCATCTTTCAAGGGTGCAAAAAAGATCTTGTGCCTAAGGATTTTTTCGGGTTTAAACCCGGGAATATGTAGAATCAATACCTCCCCTTTAGCACCTTCAAAAGGGAGATAATTAAATAGTGGATTATCTTTAACCACATAACCTTCTGAAAAAACTATATTGCTGAATTCCTGGTCTTTATACACAATTACATCATTCTCAACTTTAAGAACATCATGATAGAATTCTTCATCAATCATGTTGTCTTTATACATTTTTCTGAAACGATCAAGCAACAGTGAAAGATCGACTTGAAATGATTGTTTTATTTCACCATAACTGAAGGGCTCATCAATCATTCCTGAAAACTGTCCAAGTGAAGGATCTTCTTCTAAATAATTTTGATAACCATCCTGGGAGAATCTGCTGAACCAATTGTTTTCACTTCTCACATCAGGGAGGGTGCGTATGATGTTGCGGTGATGAATTAATTCTATTTCTAGTTTTTTCTCAAGAGATTTATATGTCTTTAAAGCAAAAGGAATGAGTAAATCAATCATCCAGGACTTTGTGTATTTCCTTCCTGTGACAGGATTTACAATGCCAGCAGCTACTGTGGATGAAGAAGTTTTAAAGTGATTATCTATGATTCTGACAGACTTACCGCTTTCTATTAAATGGTATGCAAGTAATGTCCCTGCTAATCCTTGACCTACAATCAGGTAATCATGCTTCATCTTTCAAAATGGCTAATTCTTCCTTCTTTTTCTTAGGAAGGCTTTTAACGATCAATTCGTAAGAATGGTCTATCAGAGACAAGTACATATCCAGTGATAATTCTTTCTCCAGATAAACAGAGTTCCACAATTTTTTATTCATATGATATCCCGGGAAGATAATGTCATCATATAGTTCTCTTAACTCAATGGCATAATCCGGATCGCATTTCAGATTGACAAACAGAGGTTGCCTTTCAAGCCCAACTATAGCAAACATCTTATTCATTACTTTGAAAACCAGGGTATGCTCATCGAATGGAAAACTTTCAGTCACACCTGGTTTATTAATGCAATATGCTCTAAGATCTTCTACATTCATGGCTACATTAAATGCCCCATTTTATCTTTCTTTACTTCGAGATAGTCTTTATTTTCTGATTCTGGAGGTATGATCAGGGGTATTCTGGAAACAAGTTTTATGTCTGAATGCTCAATCGCTTCAATCTTTTCAGGATTGTTGGTGATGATATTGATAGAATCAATCCCCATGGTTTTTAATATGGTTACCGCCAGCTCATAATGTCTTTCATCTGGTTGAAAACCCAGATGGATATTGGCATCAACTGTATCTAAGCCATTATCCTGTAGATTATACGCTTTCATTTTATTAATAATACCAATACCCCTGCCCTCTTGTCTGAGATATATAAGAATCCCTTTCTGTTCATTGATTATCCTTAGAGATTCATTTAACTGAGCTCCACAGTCACATCTTTTCGATCCAAAAATATCGCCAGTAAGGCACTCAGAATGGATCCTTACAGTTACCGGTTTTGATAAATCTATGTCACGATGTCTGAATACCAAGGTGGGCATGTGATCATCTGGACTGTCAGCATAAATGATAATGTCAAAGTCTCCATTCTTAGTTGGAATATGTGCTTCTACCTGTTTTTCCACGTCACTATTTAAGTAAATGATACGCAAAGGTAACAATTGAAGACTTTAACTAGTTCTGCTTATCATAAAATAGGCATAAAATATGCTATTATATATATTAAGAATATCAGTAATATGATATGAATGTGTTAAATTTTTATTATTCATAGATATTGAAGAGACCTTTAATATCGTTATGAGGTCATTATTGTGTAATAAAAGGAAAACTTCCGTCTCACGAATAAATGGATAGTTATGATGCCTACTCTTGCTAATGAAAAGGAAAATAAGAAAAAGAGCATGAGGATCTCTCTTGGGATTCACCTCTTACTCCTATTGATTGCATTCTTTTTTATCCTGCCGGTTCCAAATCCCAAACCTGAACCGTATGCTGTCCAGGTAGAATTTACTTTCACAAGGAGTAGCCTAAGCAAATATGCTAAGTCAGATCCTGGTAAAGCACGGCCAAAAACTAAAAAAGTTGAGAAAGTCACTACTGTCACTCCTAAGCCAATTGAGGTAGAGAAACCTGAAATAAAGACACCAGAGCGTCCAAAAGAGCCCATTGAGACCAAGCCGACAGACCCTGTTGTTACTGATGTGGTGCAGGAAGAAAGCCCCATTGAGGCCATAGAAGAAGAAATTGAAATAGATGTTCCGGAACCGGAAGAAATATATGAAGAAGAACTGGAAGAGGTACCGGAAGAAGTGTTTGAAGAAGTTCCTGAACCAGCAGCTCCAAGTAATACCGATGCACCTGTTGACTCAGAAGAAGGCGGTGAAGTTGCCTCTAATGAGGATGGGGATGCTGAAGGCCCACCATCTGCTCTGGAAGGAGAAGAAAATGGTTCCGGTAAATCAAATACTGGAACAGGAGATGGAGCATCATCAGGAAATGATGGCGACGAAGGCCTCGGTGATGCGGGAGCCGGCCTTGGTGAGTACGATGATTCCGGAGATGGTGTATTCGGTAGAAGAGTAATACATCGAAATCTGAAAGGCCTTTTTTCCACAAAAATGGCAACGAGCAAGACGGTGATGAAAATTTGTATTAATCGCCAGGGGATTGTAAAATATGCTGAAATACTTGAATCTAATGTAACCGATAGAAGTTATCTCAAAAAGTTATTGGCTGCTGCAAAAGGTTACAAATATGAACCCGACCCTACTGCACCTAGAGAGCAATGTGGAAAATTAACTGTGGACCTTGATATCCAGGCTTTACGAGGGGGATAAGGGAGATTGTTGATTGAAAAGATTGGGGAGATTGTTGATTGTTGATTGTTGATTGGGGAGATTGGGTGTACCCTTAAAATTTTAACCGCAGAGTTTAAGGAGTCCGGCACAGAGTTCCACGGAGATTAAAGATAAATTAGATTGTTGATTGGAAAGATTGTGTGTGCCTTTAAAATCTTAACCGCAGAGTTACAGGAGTTTAGCACAGAGATCCACGGAGATTAAAGATTGTTGATTGGAAAGATCTCAAATCTCAACTCTTATTTCTCATTTCTCAATTCTTTTTTCCAAAAAGATCTTTCTTATTTTTTTTGCCTAATACAGGTTTGGGGCGAGGAGCAGTAGCACTTATTTGATCATACAATTTATCTACATATTTCCAGGTTCCGTCTTCCGCGGGTTTATAACCACAATAACTTCCATCAGGATAATATGTCGGGCCCTGCCCTGGAAGCTGTCCCATCCTTCCAATGAGATGGTCAAAGACAATCAATCCTAATGCGGGATTGTAATTAAGGCTCACATTGGCATCTGAACCATACTCAATAAACAGCCTGGATAAAACGGAAGTAGAATCTTCTTCAGTTCCATTAAAAATTTCCTTTCCGAATATAGGTTGACCATCTTTGAAAGTTAGAACGTCAGCAATCTTGCGGTTGGTAAATTTATCATGATGATCATAGCCCAGGAGAATGAAGTACTTATCTCCATCAGTATCTGCCTGTTCAATCATATTATAGTATAAAGCTCCATACCAATATGAAGCATCGAGTGATAAATATTCAACGTCATCCATGTCATCAGAATGATCCTTAAGTAAAACGACTGAGCCATCGTTCATTTGAATGTATCCATAAAATTCACTTCCTGCTTCATCTTTCTTCAATTCCCAGGTGATGATCCTCCAATCCTTAGCATCGGGTGACTTGACAGAAAGCCATACATCCTCACCAAAATCTACATCAAAGCTATTCTCCTGGTCGAAGAAAGATTCAAGGTCATTGACCAGCATCTTATTAGCCTTTAATCTTGAGCTTTCGAGTGCTGCATTGGCAACGATGTCACTATGATATGAAATACTGGAATGCAACTCCTCAAGAGAGGTTTGAGCACAAACTGATAAGGATGATATTGAAATTGTCAGCAATAAAATAAGTAGTCTCATAAGTACAACATAATTGATAACTAGTAAGTCCAAGCTTTAGACTTACGACCAAAACGCAATGTAAGTTTATTAAATTGTCTTATCAGATCATCATGCAGCACAACATGCTATGATATTGTCATAATCAGGTCGATCAGCGGCGGATTTGTGTATGTAACTATCTGCTACCCTGCCATTTCTGATCATAAATATTCCAGGCATTTGG
>JABDLO010000338.1 GCA_013002995.1 Saprospiraceae bacterium
GGCCCAGGATGATCTGGCAATTCCAGGAACTGGGGTATGAAGTAGATATTGACTTCAATGGCAGGACTGGCGAAAAGCCAGTGAGGTGGTGGTATTATGATCAGGAAAAGCGAAAAGAACTATATACTTTGATCTCTCATATTTTTAAATTGAGGAATGATCATTACCTGTATACAAATAGTGGTTCCTTTCCAGATTTTGGAAATACGAAGCCTGATGAATTTGGAAACCTAGATCCTCTTAATGTCCCAAGATATATGAAATTCGATATAGGAGGAGGGAAATATGCGATGTTGGTTGCCAATCTCGATCCTCGGAATGCAAATAACTATACAGCTGGATTTCCAGTAGGGGGAAACTGGTATCGTTACAACGGAGATCCATTAGTGGATGGGACAACCATAATTGCATCCGGTAGTATGCCATTAGATTCATCTGAAGTATTCTTGTTAACTAATTTCCCGTTGCTCGACTGTAATCAAGTGACAAAATTGATTGATTCAACCATTCCCAATACATTGCGGGGTGCCGTTGATTGTGCCATGTCGGGCGACACCATATATTTTGAATATCCGATTGAGGGGAATAATATCACCCTCACGTCTCCATTGGTCATCAATAAAGATCTAGTTATTATGGCTGATTCTGATCAGGAGATTACCATTGATGGAAGTCTGGTCACTGGACAGGCAATTGTAATTCCTGCTGGCGTTGATGTTGAAATGATAGGTATTAAATTACAATGTAATGATGCCAGTTGTCTTGAAGTATCAGGTGAATTGACCATTAAAAATATGACCCTCAGTAAAACATCTCCTTAATGAATGGAGATAATGATCTTTATTGAAAGCCAACCTTTATATCTTGAGCACTTAATTTTAAATCAGATTACACATTGAACAGATTTACAAGTTTATTGCACTTTTTTGATCAAAACCAGATAGGTTCATTGTCTTCAGATGATATAGGTGTCTATGGTGAGCAATGGATAAAGTCAACACATCATCCTATCCATAAAGCATTTTCTTCTCAGGAGGAATTAAATGCTGCAATACAATCGCTCAAAGATCATCTTCCAGGACATCAATCGTTATTCAACCATAAAGCATTGCTTTTATTTTTGGAGAAGGGAAAGATTGATCATGGACTCCTATATGACATAAAGTCTATCATACCATTTTTGAAAGATGACTGGATAAAAGAACAAGTAGAAAATGCGTTTTTAAATGAAATCAGTGAGCGGGTCCACATACGAGGATTCCCTTCTGTCCAATTTTTAAACGATATTAAAAGTTCTTTCTTAGAGCTTCCTCACAATTCTCAAGATAAGATTGAGTCCAGGGTAAAAAGAAAGATCAAAGAACATTTCTATTCATTTGAGAATGTTATTGATGATGGCAACTTGAAAGATTGTCAATCATTCGTCTCTAAGCATTACCTTCAATCATTACCGGCGCTACCATTTGAGTCAGAGGATTTACTTGAAGTATATGCTAAGAAGTGTGAGCTCGTGACTCGTACCCATATGAATGGTTATCTTAAAGGTGGCCTCGAAAAAGACGATAAAGAGACATTTGCAAAAGCATCAGAAATAGCCGGAACCGTTCTTAATAATGAAGATTTTATTAAAATCAGTAAAGACTATAAACAAAGAAAAGCATCTGCTACTAAGAGCCCTATTAAGAATGTAATAAAAGTCCTGACCATATTAATTGCATGTTTTTTACTGCTATGGGGTGGAATGAAGCTTTATGAAATCATTGATGATGAGACATCTACTTATGATGAAAGATATGCTGATTATGTGAAAAAGAATAATGAGTTCCTCAAGAATAGGCAGATCAGTAAAGAAATCATAGAACAGCGAAAGGTGACTGAAATTATTGATTCCTATCAATATGGAGAACGGGAGCAGGTACCACTTTTTTATACATTTATAAAGACTAATAAATATCTGGATATCAATGACATAGATGCTGAACTCTTTAAGCTGAAAAATGCAATCAATACCGAAGGGATTGATACTGATAAGATTTTTGCCCTTGTTCACTTTTTTACTACCGATAGGGAAAACCCATATCGGAAAGTACTCGCTGAATATTCAGGATTTAAAAGTAAGGTTAAGTATAAACAAGTGGTCAAGCCACGTGGAAGCAAGAGTTTTAAAGTAAATGATTGGAGCGATCAACCTCATAAGGTAACCATTGAGGTGGAAGAAAACCATCCAAGCGGTGTAATGGAATTGATCATTTATGATCTCATTATTGACCCTGAAAGAGATAAGGTGGAGATATACAGTTATACTCCTATGCCGGAATTGTCAATGACTTTAGATCTAGCTGCCTTTCGGCAAATGCAATTGCATGGAGGAGAATTGGATGACACAGAAATCGGAGGGATGGTGCAGTTAATGGAAGACTTGTTGACCGGTCATCAATACAAATATCGCATTCCATATTACCCCGGGGAGGTCTCATACGATGTAGGAAGGGAGACCATATCGCCAATGTACAATTGGGAATTAACTACTTCAGACGATCTTGCATTTGTAAGGGTGAGGTCAGATGATGCCAAGGGATATTATCTGATTGATACAGAATCAGGAAAACCGGTTCAGGCTAAGATCTCATATAGTAAGAAGGATAAAGTCAGACGATCTTATTTAGTACAATGGGTTTCCCTTTTATTAGAAAATTAACCTAATATTAGATGACTTAATACAGCATAAAATCGTTTATAAGTAGTAGTAATCATCTAATTGAAAATCGAAATATTATGAAACGTATTTTAAACTGTATTCTAATTTTATTAAGTGTTTTCTTATTCAGTAGTTGTGCAAGTATAGTAAGTAAGAGTACTTATCCGATAACTGTAAATACCACCCCTTCTGGTGCAGATGTTAGTATAAAGGATCATAATGGCATTGAGGTATATAAAGGTAATTCACCAGCAACGGTTAATCTAAAAGCTGGTAAAGGGTTCTTTAAAAGAGCAGAATATGTAATTACTGTGTCTCGACCGGGATATGCTGCAAAATCTGTCCCGGTAACTTATGGTGTTGATGGATGGTATTGGGG
>JABDLO010000540.1 GCA_013002995.1 Saprospiraceae bacterium
ATGCAACATCCTCTCCGTTTAGCTTCAGGTCCTTTAATGAGTCGAGGGCCTCTCCCGCAGAGGTGGTACTTAATATTCTGAATCCTTTTCTATATTCCTTCCGCAAATCACGCTGAATTGCCTGAAGGACCTGGGGATCATCATCAACTGAAAATATTATGGGTTTCTTCATTAGAACCTTACTTTGACTTATTGTTTTTACTGAAACATACTCTGAAATCCGTTTTGCCTGGTTCGGACTGCACACTTATATCTGCTTTATGGGCCCGAATGATTCGAGCAACAGAATCCAATCCCAATCCCGTTCCTTCACCAATTCCCTTTGTTGTGAAAAATGGATCAAATATTTGGGATTTCACCTCTTCCGGGATACCAGACCCACTATCGATAATATGGACAATGAGGTATTCTAAATTTTCCTCCGCAGTGATCTTTAGTAAACCATTTTGATCCATGGCATCAATCGCGTTGTCAATCAGGTTTGTCCAAACCTGGTTGAGTTGTCCAGGATGAGCTGTAATTTGAGATAGATTCTCCGGAATGTCCAGATCAGCGGTGATCTGTTTTTGCTTTAGTTTATGGTTCAGCATCGTAATTGTCGTACTGATTCCCTTACCAATGTCCACAGGGCCGAAATCACTACTTTTATCCATATGGCTGTAAGACTTTACCGAGGTCACTAAACCACTGATTCTTTCTGCTGAATCTTCAATCTCAATTACAAGTTTCTCTGTTGTCATTACACTGTAAAGCCAGCCCACAACAGAGGGAATATCCTTTTCTGAAACATTTTCAGAGATCACATCCATGTCTTCTTCAGAGAATCCAAACTCTACAAATACATCTGCCATTTCATATCCATCTTCAAATCCCCGATCCTCCAGCCAATCTGCTATTTCATCCTCCTGGGATGACCTGTCCGATAGTGAAAGGGTTCGTGACCCATACTCTTCTACTTTCTTAAATAGTAAATCGTTCACATGATCCACTTGCTCGTCAGACATGCGTATCGAGATAACATTCTTGAAGTTTTCAGGTAGTAGAGATAAATGTTCCTTTAATTCCCTTGCACTTCTGGTCATTGCCGAAGCAGGATTATTTAATTCGTGTGCAAGACCTGCGGATAACTTTCCTAGGGATACCAGCTTTTCATTTTGCTGCTGCTGTTTCGTAAACTCACGTACCCTTGAGGTCATTGTGTGAACAAGAATAGTTGTCAGTTCGTGGTGTTCACGAATCATTTCTTTGAATTTATCTTTATGCACCGAAATAACTGTGGATGGGGCCGATGCATCAGCATAGCCAAAGGCGGACCCGGCTCTTGAATAAGGAAGATTTCCCGTTAAATCCCCTTCCTTCATGGTAGCCACGGACCGAAATTCACCGTTCTGTTCTATCTTTATTGAGAATTCTCCTTCTACAATGATCTGTAGTTTGTCAATTTCATCTCCCTTACTGAAAAGATAATCTCCAGGTTTATAATGACTGGTCTGGGATTGATCCAATAACCATTGTAATTGATCATCGGGCACATCCCTTAGTACGGGAACTTTCTTTAGCAATGAAATATCACTCATAACATTTTTCCTAAAATGAGGGACGAAATTAGGAAATAATTGATAATGAGTGGGATCCTAAAACTGAATCACTTGAATTAAGTGAAATCTGTAGCCTAATAATTAAGTGTGATATTCAAACCTCTAATTTTTCCTGATCGCTTGAAGATCTCTCCTGATTCATCCTCAGGTAGATTAAGACCATCCATGTCTACAGTAGCACCATCCTTAAGGGTCAGTTGAATTTGATCCTTTGTCCCCCTTTTGAAAATCACAGGCACCTGACAATATGTAAATGCCAGTTCACCAGCATCGAGATTTAAGTTCTCCCTCTCACCTTCAACATTGAAGTATTCGAAGGTATCTGGATTCGACAAAAACTCATCATTCTTTAGAAATATCGGGTTAAAAGAAATTCTACCCGCAGTGATTCGAATTCCGAGCTCTGCCCACCTGTTCATGACATCCTCTTTTACCTGACCTGTCATTCCTGGTTGTTGCGCACCTTTATTTGCCGGTGTATGTGAATACGGATCCGTAGGAAAGGCTCCATAGAGGGATGGTGATTTATGTACACCGATACCTTCACGAACATCATAATAGTGCTCTTTAAGTCTCTTGATCACTGCTTCATCCTCACCTTCTGATATAGATTTGAAGATATTCTCCTGCACGACCAGAAGTAGCTTCGAGACCATATGCCAGTAAATACTTCCCAGTCCTTCATAACCATAAAATGTTCCGGACCTGCCGGTGAAAGCCTTATGATTGAACATGGTCTCAAAAACCTCAAGATAATCCTCGTATTCGTTCTCAACAAGATCTGCATAATCATCCTTGAGTTCTTCAAGTTTATCTCTCAACCCATTAGCATTAGTAAAGGAGCCATTAAAATGATAGTTACCCTTCAAATCCTTTGAGATCAAAGTAATGTCACCCTTTTGTAACAAGGTCTGGGCCAGATTGGAAGACTCAATAAATGAATTTGGGATATTGTTTTTCTCGAGGAACCTGGGTAGCTCCCGGTCAGGATATAGTAGATAACTATATTGATCTTCCCGGTAGATCTTGCTTTCTTTCAAGGCATCCAGTACCTCAAGTGCTTCCCGCCCGCTTAGTAATCCTGCAGATAAAACCGAAACCTGACCTTCAAGCATCTCATATAAATACTCAATGGATGCCTCATCACCCTTAATCTGTACAAGGTTATAAGAATGATAAAGCCCATCGGATCTTTTATTGGCTCGAATAGAATGATCAACATACTTCCTGGCTAGCTCAAAAAATTCAACCAGCTGTATCTTATCTACAGTTGAAGATCCCGAGTCCGCAAAACCAGAATAGCCTTTTTCTCTATATACCTCTCCCGCTCTTCCGAGACTATCCATTATGCTTTTTCTGGTATTATTCGAAACACTTCCGATAAGTATCTCCTGATTGTCATTGAAGCATGCTGACACCGAATTGAGCAGATTACTAACTGGAGTATGAATTTCAAATTGATCTTTGGAACCTTCTCCAAAAAGTTCAATACAGAATGTCAAATACCTTCTGATATAATACAGGGTAACCATCGATACACCATTTCCAACCAGCGCATTATTAGCATCGTTCCATTCCGGCCTTTGTGTATTCAACCAAATTCCACCCTCGGGTATGAAGTTTGTGAGTTTTGCCAGTAGTGTTACCAATA
Organism: Saprospiraceae bacterium; assembly: GCA_013002995.1. Lineage (GTDB taxonomy): Bacteria > Bacteroidota > Bacteroidia > Chitinophagales > Saprospiraceae > JABDLO01. Next base: position 3,250 of record JABDLO010000540.1, read on the forward strand.
GCTTTTCCGTAAGAGTAGCCTTCAAAAGCTTATCGTCATTACCAAAAACCATCTTACCATCAGCTCCATATTGGTCTACGC
>JABDLO010000545.1 GCA_013002995.1 Saprospiraceae bacterium
ACTGATAGAAAAGATAAGAAGTGAAGAGAAAAATGTCTTGTTACTTGATGCAGGAGATATCTTCCAGGGAACCCCATATTTTAACTTTTATGGTGGAGAGTTGGAGATGAAATTGATGTCTGAAATGGGATATGATGCTGCTACCATAGGCAATCATGATTTCGATGCCGGGATAGATGGGTTGGAAAAACAACTTGTACATGCTGAGTTTCCATTGGTGGTTTCTAATTATGATTTTTCCAATACGATTATGAATGGTAGGACTAAACCACATATCATTAAAGAATATGACGGAATTAAAATTGGAATCACTGGTGTAGGAATAGAGCTTGATGGATTAGTCCCTAAATTACTATATAAAGAAACTCAGTACCTCGACCCCATCAAATCAGCACAGGAACAAGCCCATATTTTAAAACACGATAAAGGCTGCGATATGGTCATTTGTCTTTCACATCTGGGCTACAAATACAATGACAATACAGTTTCAGATATGTGGATGGCTATGGATACTGAAGACATAGACATCATCATTGGTGGTCACACCCACACTTTCTTGCGTCGTCCGGAAATGACAAGGAATATGAAAGGAAAAAGAGTGATTGTTAATCAGGTCGGTTGGGCAGGTATTATGCTTGGAAGATTGGACATTGTTTTTGAGAAGAACAAGAAAGGCAAGTGTGTTACTTGCAGTAATACTTTGATAACATAGAATTAACTTACTGAGGCTTATCGTTTTACGCTTTACAGCAAATTTAAAATGGTAATTTAATAGTTATGAGGAGTATATACATATTACGAAATATTTATATACTTAACTGATTATCAATTATTTACATTATCACTTTTTTTAAAAATTTAACTGTCTTACCTTTTTTTAGTTGTATTTTTTTTACAATTTTGTTTCTCACAAGAGGTTCGTCAGAATCTGGAAAACTAACTTGGCAAAGATCGAAAACCACAACAGTTATATACATGGTTTAGGTCATCCATTGAACATATTTTGAGTAAGATTTTAAGTCCGTAGAGAATGACAAATGACCATATAATAGCATGGAGTGAGTGTCTTGAGATTATAAAACAAAATGTAAACCAACAAAGCTTTAAAACATGGTTTGAACCAATAAAATCAACAAAACTTAACGAGCATATTCTTACCATCCAGGTACCGAATAAATTCTTCTATGAATGGCTTGAAGAGCATTATGTATCAGTATTAAAAAAAGCCATACGGAATGTTCTCGGAGATCAAGGTAGATTAGAATACCAATTCATGGTTGAAAATCATCGGAAAATCGGTAAGGAGGCTGCTAATGATTTATACGTTGACCCGACGGATGAAATTAAAAATCCCTTTGTCATCCCAGGGATAAAAAAGGTTAAAATTGAATCTCAACTAAACCCAAACTACATATTCGATAATTACATCGAAGGTGATTGTAACAGACTGGCGAGGTCAGCCGGAAAAGCAATTGCTGAGAGACCGGGTAAGACGGCCTTTAATCCATTGGTGATTTTTGGTGATGTAGGACTAGGAAAAACTCACCTGGCACAGGCGATCGGAAATGACATTTTAGAAAAACATCCTAAGACCCAGGTTTTATATATCCCGACAGAAAGATTCACCAACCAGGTTATTGATTCTATCAAGAGAAATGCTCTTAATGATTTCATGCATTTTTATGAAATGATTGATGTATTGATCATTGACGATATCCAGTTTCTTGCCAAGAAGCCAAAAACCCAGGAAATCTTCTTTAACATATTCAATCAATTACATCAGGGTGGAAAGCAGATCATCCTGACATCAGATAGACCTCCCAAAGATCTTCTGGATATGGAAACAAGATTGATTTCCAGATTTAAGTGGGGACTCAATGCTGATCTTAGTACTCCAGATTACGAAACAAGAAAGGCCATCCTAAAAACCAAAATGGCTAAAGAACAGATTGAATTATCTGATGACGTCATTGATTTTATCTGTTACAATATTGAGAATAATATCAGAGAACTGGAAGGTGTACTAATTTCACTTATCGCACAATCCACCTTGAATAAAAGAAAGATTGAAGTAGATCTTGCCAAAGAGGTGATCAGACAATTCATCAGCCAGGTGAATAAAGAGATCTCAGTGGAGAACATTAAGAAACTCGTAGCAGATCACTTTAAAGTTCCGATTGACAAGTTACAGGGTAAAACCAGGAAACGTGCAGTTGTAATAGCAAGACAATTATCCATGTATCTGGCTAAGAATTACACAACCAATTCACTCAAGTCCATCGGTCAGAACTTTGGAAATCGCGATCATTCCACAGTCATCTATTCTGTGCAAGCAGTTAAAGACATGATGGATACAGACCTACTTTTCAAGGATACGGTTGCAGAACTGGAAAAGAAAGTTAAGTTAAGTCTTCATGATTAATTATGACTCAATTTTCATGAATCACTAAATTTAAAAGGCCCTTTTTAGGGCCTTTTTTTCGTAATACTTGCATTGAGTAAAGCAGGGCTGAACCTCCGTGTTACGGGTCATATGGCCAAATAACTACCAGCATTCATTCAAGTAATCCCCATTATAATTTCACCATCTCTAGAAATTATCTCAATACAAACAAGGGCAACTCGTGGGGCCTGAAGGCCCCATTCCGTATAGCCGGAACCTCCGCGTTCCGGATGGATGAGCAACGTTAAAAAAATACCCTAAACGGGTATTTTTAGTTGCGAACTGAAACCTCCGGTTTCAGATGGGATGGCCTAACAACTACCAGCATTTAATCAAGAAATCCCTTTATAATTTAACCACCCCTGCAAAAATTATCCCAATTCAAATATAGGCACCTCGTGGGGCCTGAAGGCCCCATTCCGTAT
>JABDLO010000013.1 GCA_013002995.1 Saprospiraceae bacterium
TTGTTTCGGTGGATAAATAAACAGACCTTCCCTTGAATATTGTTAATCTTAATGATTTGAATAATCGGTAAGAGCATCAAATCCTTCATGTTCAGCTGAAAGGTCATAATGAAATAACTGACCATCCATTCCACCAAAATAAATATTTCCTTTTTTGTCTCCTTTGATAAAAGTGATGCCGTGAAAGGTTTTGCCTTCTCTTGTAGTAAAGGGAGAAAATGTTTCGCCATCATAAATGCACATTTCACCCCGTTGACTGCCCAGCCATAAATAGCCTCTTTTATCTTCATAGAGACAGACTACGTTGGTGTTGCATAAGCCATCTGCTTCATTAAAGTTGGTGAAGATCTTTGTATCGTTGTTTTGCCCTTCAATGGAAGTATTAAAACGATCAAGGCCACCATTTCTATTTCCCAGACTGCCAAACCAAAGGTCTCCCGAGCTGTCCAAGAAGCTGGAGAAAACCATATCATCACTCAAGCCGGCTTCCATCTCAAAATGAGTCATCCTGGTTCCATCGTAACGGCTTAAACCGCCATGAGTCATAGAGGTGAACCAAATATTTCCTTCTTCATCTTCGGTGATGCTGCTGATGATGTTGTGGTATAAGCTGTCACTCTGTTTTCTACCTTCATTTGACAGAAAACTGGTGAATTCAATTCCACCATCTTTTACTGCATCAGGATCATATCTATAAGCTCCCGCTCCATTGGTTCCCAGCCAGAAGATTCCGTCCTTACCTTGAATCATGCTTCTGACCTCATTGGGATTGACTACAGGATATACTTCATCAAGCCAGGTGCTGGAGGTGTCTACCCATGGTATGTTGATTTGAGAAAATTCTACTCTATCATATTTAGATAAACCATCCCTTGTTCCAAAATATAGGTTCCCATTCCTGTCTTCCAGGATTGAAATCACATGATTGCTGATTAATCCGTCTTGAGTAGTGTAATTAGTGAAAGATTTTCCATCATAACTAAAGACACCATTATTATTTGTGCCAAACCAAAGATCACCATCATGATCAATAATTGCACATCTGATGAATTTAATATTTGGAATGGTTTCTCTTATTTCAGGAGTGTTATTTAATATGGTATTTTCATTTCCAACTTGTTTTGATAATGCTTTTACTCCTTGCTCTTCACAAGAAATGGAAAGCGTAATACACATAAGAATGAATAAATAGTATAGGATAGTTGATTGCTTCATTCATTAGGTTTAAAAATCGAAAACTGAAAAAATGGTGAAAATAATTTTTAATGCGTACAGTAATGTATTTATAATTGGTTGATAGTAGACTCAATTAATAATTAAAACTAATTCTATAAAGCATCAAAAAAGATAGATATAGAATTCAGAAATTAACAACCCTGAATTCCAAAGGAAAATACCAATTCCTGATCCGCATTGTTGCCGTTTCCATCTTGTGCGGGGATCCATTTTTCTGGCATATCGGCAAGAATGTCCATTAGAGCTTTATCAATGTCGGAATAACCGGAAGTGGTTTCCATATTAATATCAGACACAGTTCCGTCTTTCATTACAGTGAAATGAAATTTCCCCGGCATTAATTTGTCTTTGGTGAGGGACTCTGTGAGATGGCTGGAAGCTTCTCTGAGATATTGAATAAGGGCCTCAACTCCACCTTCATATTCAGCTGCTATTTCAGGAATAATTGTCATATAACGCAATAAGCTATCTTCTCTTTCATATCCGGTCTGTGTATCTGTCCATGTGTTCAAGGCTGTAAATCGAAGATTGGTAGAATAGTCACATGAATTCAATAATTTAAGTTGAGCATCATTAAATTCATCGCTCTGACTCATTTCGTATTGCTTGATGTCTCTTACGTCTTGGTCATTGTGAAGGATTGAAATAGTAACATTTTTAAAATTCAAACCTGTATATCTACCATCATCACTTAAAATTTCAGATATACATACCTTCTTTTTTAATTCCGCTTTGGTCATACCTCCCCATCTGTTATCTACATTATAGTATATCTCGAAGTCATTTTTTGACATATCTACATTATAGTATGTCTCGAAATTATTTTTTGACTTATCTGATATTAAGTCACTCATAACTTTATTATGATTCCAGTTTACGTATACAAAAGCTGTTAAGCTGAAGGCAGCCAATACCGCAAAGAGCATTAATAATCTTTTTTTCATTTCTGATATTATTAAGTGATGAATATCCCCAAATCTATTGCTTCATGCTTCGGTAGTCAGTAAATCAAGTGTAAATTGATGTAAATGTTGTGTAAATCATCACAAATTGTTTAAGATTCAAATAGCTTTGTAATATGAGCTCTAATAAGATCTATTACATCTTGTATGCAGTAATATGTTCTGTGCTATTTATGTCTACAGGATATGCTAAAGGTACACAAGATGAACGACATATCGAGGTGGCACTTCGGATGGTAGGTCATCAGGTCCTGCTAAATTCAGGTGATAGTACTTCCCGGGTATTGCCTATCTCCATAGAAAACGATAGATATAAAATTCAATTTGCATCCGAATTTGAATTTATCCCGGGTGATTTAGTAAGCACTGTACATCGGATCCTGAATGAATCCGAAATCGGAGCGAGTTACATTCTTGAAGTAGAGCAATGCAATACCGGAGAGGTAGTGTATAGCTATGAAATGAACAATACTGAAAAATCAGATATTATTCCATGCGTTGGACGCATTCAACCCAAGTCGTGTTACATATTCTATCTTTCCCTTATGGAATCTGAGGAGCCTGTAACAACATTGGATACCGGAAGTTCACCAGGTGACCTGTTTATGAATCGCAGCCAAATAGGATATTTGATGGTT
>JABDLO010000023.1 GCA_013002995.1 Saprospiraceae bacterium
TAAGAGTGCACCTGTGATATTACTTGAACCAGTTCCAGATCCGAATTTAATGCTTCCATATGGGGCCAGGACAGTGCCTAACCATTTGCTTCCTTTTCCACCATTTCCATTATCCATGCTAAACGCATACCCATTGGAGCTTCCATTACCTCTAATTTCTGTCAGGATACGATTGGCAGCACCACCACCATTTGCTTTTAAGCTGGCACTGGATTTTCCCACATTCATATCACCATGTACATAAATAATTATATCACCTGGCTGTGAATTAAAATCAAAAATAAAATCAGTGTTATTAGCGGTAATCTCTATTGATTGGAACTTGTATACTCCTGGACCATTAAATGTGATAGTGTTGTTGTTGGATGATATTTGGATGCTTCCGTGAGAGCCCGGGTTAATTGTTTGAGTACTTGTAATATCTATTCCACCTGCTTCGGATTGCGATAAGGGAGGAAGAATTGGTAATGTTATAGGTAATGGAGTCTGATAAACCGTTCCTGTTACAGTAGCCCCTGAGAGAGAAACTGTACCATCTACATAAATATCTCCATCTATGAATGTACTTGATTCTGCAGATACACTTGAACCTGCCCCTATTATACCTGTAATTGTATTAGAACTGCCAAGATTGACATCCTGCTCCGCTCTGATTACATAATCATTTATAGATTGTTGTCCTTTTACTGAGTTTGAGGATAGTAAGGATAATGCGAAGACAGTAACGAATAAAGTCAAGAATATCCTATTGATTGCTTTTTTTTGATCCAAAAAAGTAGTCATGCCGGGATGGTTAGAGTCCAAATAGTTAAAAATTAAAAAACTGCAGGTTTTCTAAATAAAAAAATCACTCCACATTTCTTTGCCTCATTCAAGGTAAATGATGCCTCAAAATCAGGCAAATAGCCTACAATATAAGAAAAAATACAGTAACGACTGTTTATACGTTTGACCTTGGAAAGTAACCGTAAAATTGTCAATATTTTACAATTATTTACAATTTATTACTTTCATTTATTCTTTAAAATACCAATTGGTATTGGAATAGTACCATTAGTATAAAAAGGTTCTAAAATAATTAAATCAATGTGGTCGGATAGGATTTTGAAAAATAAATAGTAATTTATAAGGCTCTAAAGACTTCAATTATGGTAAAAAGCTATCGAGGCGTTGGTTCTATCAAAACTAAGGTCAAAGAACAACGGGTGACAGTCGAGGATTATATGACCCGCAGATTAATTACTTTTCATCCTGATCAAACCATGGACCAGGTAATTGATGTTTTACTTGCAAAAGGAATTGCTGGCGGACCAGTAATTGATGACAATAAGAACCTGTGTGGTATCATTTCGGATGGTGATTGCCTGAAAGAAGTTGTTAAGGGCAAGTACAACAACTCACCTAAACTGTCGGGTAAGGTAAGTGATCACATGGCTACTGATGTAAAATGGGTATCTCCTGAGATGAATATCTTTGAACTAGCCCAGATGTTTCTTTCAATGCGATTACGAAGATTTCCGGTGCTCAGGGATGGTAAGCTCATCGGTCAAATCAGTCAAAAAGATGTAATGAGAGCGGTTAAAAAACTCAAGAATACAACCTGGTAGTTTTCTAATTCTGTTTAAGTAGCTTTTCTTTTTCTAATCCACTCTTGCACTTCATTTGGGGACATTATTTCAGGGTTCCCAAAATCAGTATCTCCAGCCTCTTCCAATTGGGATGGTAGATGATTAATTAAAAGATCCAGATCTTTTGAGGAATGTATCTCTTCTTCAAGCACTTTTGCCATTTCTTCATTATGAGGTAATTCCCTGGCTCTTACGGACTTTACCAAACCCAGAAGTAGTGTCTCCCAGGTGGTCATGGGACCTTGCGTAATGGATGCCGATTCTTCAAATGAATCAATAAATGCAAAAGGAACCTTATCAAAAGGCTCATCCATTGCTATTACTGCTGCAATCCAGTCAGAATCAAATGAGAAGTCAAATACTGAAGGTTGTTCAATTATCTTCTTAAGCAGCTTGGATTCATAAAGCTTAAATGCTGCTTGTGTATCCCGAATATTGCTTGAAAAGATCCTTTCTCCAACCATTCTTTGCATATGCCTTAATAGCTTGATGCCAATTCCCCAACGATCCTCCTGTTTTACCAGGACAGCATCCGGATGTTTCCTGTCTCCTAATACTACATGATATCCTTTGTCTTGATATGAGCGTAGAAGTAATCCAACCTGCCCAAGATGCACCGAATTATCTGCATCCGTATATATAATGGCATCACAAACATTATTTATAGCTTCATTGCAGCCCAGGATTATTGCCCCTCCTTTTCTGGAATCATTTGCAGATTCCAGATTCATTAAGGGACCTGAGTCAGTAGGAAGGCTCTCATCGAGAAATAATATCTTGACCTTGTTACCTTGCTCATGTTCTTTGAGGATCTCATTGGCAATCTTGCCACTTCCATGCGGGCAGCCATCATCAACAGCATAGAGTTCCCAATCAATATAGGAATCATGCAAGGCCCAGTTCAGCTG
>JABDLO010000031.1 GCA_013002995.1 Saprospiraceae bacterium
GACGACTGATGTAGCAGCAACAGGCATGCTTGGAAGTAAAGGGGATTACTTCTGGAGTGGTTATTTCTGTACCTACTACATTGTAGATCCTAAAGAAAATCTAATTACAGTGTTTATGTCCCAAAGGTTTCCATATACAGACTTTTATAGGGAGAAAATGCGACAATTGGTATATCAAGCCATAATTGATTAAGTTTAAAGGCAGATCAATTTTTTTTGGTATGAGGACACTTATTATATTACTCGGGTCATTGATTATTTGTTTATTAAGTTGCAAAGGAGGAGCAAAAGAGAAACCTTCAGGGAATAAGGGAGAAGATTGTATAAGAACCGTGTTGAGTAAGGACACAAGTCTTGGTAGTAAACGTAACAATGAATGTAAAGAGGTTTCACTCAGTACTACCATTGATCGATATGTCATTTCCTTGTCAGGGTTAGATTATTCTGAATGTCCGAATCTATTTACAGAAGCTTTTAAAAGTCACATTGATGCTTGGGTCAACATGAAACAGGTAACAGATAGCTTTCCTAATTTGAGGGGAGAGTTACACGATTTATTTGATCAAATCGAAGGATCTAAAGACTCTATAGTGTTTAAAAAATTACTGGCTGATGTATGGTCTACCTGGGAGATTGTAGAGAAAGAAAGTAAGGTTTTTGAATAGAAGTTTTACAGAATTAAATTGACTTCTATTTTATACCGTAGTTGAGAATGTTCTCTTCTTTAGATTAATGAAATTGTTATTTTGGGGCATGAAATACCGAAACCTAGCCTTGAATGAATTATTCCGTAGTAATGCAGACCGGAAGCATCCGTTCAACTATTTTACGTTGGCCACAATTGGGGGTTATCCTGAAGTGAGGACTGTAGTAAAGCGTCAATATACAGAGGAAGATACCATCATTTTTTTTACGGATTCCAGGAGTCCGAAGGTAGATCAGATAAAAGGAGATCCCAGGTCATCAGCTTTGTTTTATCATCCCCGGAAGAAGTTGCAGGTAAGACTGAAAGGTCATGTCAGATTGATAAGGCAAAGTGATAAACGGTATACTCAATTCCTGAATCAATTGAAACAAGCAGGGAATTTAAGAGATTATTCTACTGCTCTTCCTCCTGGGAGTCAGATTACGGATCTGGCCCAGGTATTCTATGGTAAGGATATATTTTTCTGTCCCATGGAAATGAAAGTCAATTATATGGATATTGTGAAGTTGGGCAAAGACGTTCATCATCGGTATGCTTACCATCTGGATCAGGATGGATGGGAAGAAAAAATTTTAACACCTTAATCAATCGACACATGTCTGAAAAGTATCGCATCGAAAAAGACCTTCTGGGTGAAATGGAAATTCAGGAAGACTTGCTATATGGAATCCATACCATGCGGGCATTGGAGAATTTTCAGATCTCCAACCTTAAAATCAGTGATTATCCATTTTTTATTAAGGGCCTGGTCATTACTAAAAAGGCATGTGCACTTGCCAATAAAGAGATTGGTACCATTCCTGAAGAGAAAGCAGATATGGTTATTGAAGGCTGTGACATCATCCTCAATGATATAGATGCTTACTGTTCGTATTTTCCTACAGATGTATTCCAGGGCGGAGCAGGAACTTCCGTTAATATGAACACCAATGAAGTCATTGCCAATGTTGCCTTATTACACAATGGATATCAATGTGGGCAATACGACATCCTGCATCCCAATGATCACGTAAATAAATCTCAATCCACCAATGATGCTTACCCGACTGCCTTTAGGGTTGCTTTATATTATTATATCAATCACTTGTTAGAGAAAATCAATAAACTCACAACCAGGCTCGATAAAAAGTCACACGAGTTTCACAAGGTATTGAAGATGGGGAGGACTCAATTACAGGATGCGGTACCGATGTCATTAGGTGATGAATTCGGCGCATGGTCTACTAACCTGAAGGAGGAAATCAAAAACCTTAAATTCAATAGAGACCTCATCCTTGAAGTAAACCTGGGTGCAACAGCCATTGGAACCGGAGTAAATGCACCAAAAGGATACTCAGATATTGCTGTAGGATATCTGCAGGAATTAACAAAGGCGAGCTTTGTGAAAGCACCTAATTTAATCGAAGCAACTTCTGACTGTGGTGCTTATGTCATGATCTCAGGAGCTCTGAAGAGGACTTCAGTTAAGCTCTCGAAGATTTGTAATGACTTAAGGTTATTGTCCTCCGGACCGAGGTGTGGACTCAATGAAATAAACCTGCCACAACTCCAGGCCGGATCTTCCATAATGCCTGCCAAGGTCAATCCGGTTATACCAGAAGTTGTCAACCAGGTGTGCTTTAAGATCATCGGTAATGATATCACAATTTCATTTGCTGCAGAAGCAGGACAACTCCAGCTCAATGTTATGGAGCCGGTGATGGCACAAGCATTATTTTCTTCTATTGAACTGCTTTCAAATGCATGTATAGCACTTTCAGAAAAATGCATAGCCGGCATATCTGCTAATGCAGAACACACACATGAAATGGTACTAAACTCTGTGGGGTTAGTCACTTTCCTAAATCCTTATCTGGGCCATCATATGGGAGATGAACTGGGTAAGGAAGCAGTAAAAACAGGAAAGAGCATCAGGGACCTTGTCCTTGAAAAAGGATTGATGGATGAAGAAAAGCTTGATCGAATCCTAAGTACTGAAAATCTGATGAATCCAGATTACCAGGCTGATTTACATAAGAAGAAATGATATAAGTGTCGATAGAATGATCACCACGGAGGCACTTTACTTCTTCGCTATCGCTACAAAGTACGGGGAAGGACACGGAGAAAATCTTTAAAAGTCTAAACCCTAATTACAAGCGTCATCCAATAAGGTCCAATCCAAAAGTGGAATCAGGTCCGGATCGAAATAGAAATTCTGCCAGAATAAATCATTGTTGGTCGTGCGAGCGAATAATTTGTAAAACCCTTTACTGCTTCCTTCCAGGTTTAATGCGACCTGATTGTTGAAATTATCGATCTCAAGACTGGAGATTTCATTCATTTCAACCTCATTGATATCGTATTCAAGGTCCAGTGATAACAATTTTATATTTCGGTCAGTAGTGTCTTTTTCACAGGATGCCGGGACGATCCATATATCTGTTATGATGGTTTGACTGGAAACGAACAACTGATTTCCTGCTGGGATAGGATAGAGCCTCAATGGCCCGGGATTGTGATTGGGTTTCTCCCATGTACCTACTGGATTTCCGTTGTCATCCACGATATCCAATCCAGTTACCACCCTGATCTGTGCATATGAATCTGATAGCTCCTCATTATCATCTCCTCCACATCCACACCATAAAATCATTCCGATTAATAACAGCCCTATCTTTTTCATATTGTATTGATTACATTGTGCCTGAAGTATAACGTCTTAATCCGAAAACTTGTATTCAGGAATTGACATTCTTTATGAAGATGAACGATTGATTGCCATTAATAAGCCTCATGGATTAATTGTACACCGGAGCCGGATTGCAATGGATGTAGAAGATTTTGCCCTGCAACGTGTAAGAAATTATGTCGGGGCGTATGTTCATCCCATTCATAGACTCGACAGAAAGACCAGTGGAGTGTTATTGTTTGCCAAAGACAAGGATACTCATAAAGCGATGCATCAGCTCTTCATGGAGAAGAAAATTAGAAAAGAGTATATCGCAATCGTTCGTGGTTTTACGGATAAAAGCGGAGTCATCGATTATGCCGTCGGAGAAGGAGATGATAAAAAAGAAGCGATTACTGAATATAAAACTTTACGGCGTTATGAATTAAATCTGCCTTTCGGCAAATGGAATACTTCACGTTATTCTCAACTGACTATTAAACCCTTAACAGGAAGGTTTCATCAGATCCGAAAGCACTTGGCACACATCCGGCATCCGATCATCGGTGATCGACCTCATGGGTGCAATAAGCAGAATCGATTGTGGAAGGAAAAGTTTAATATGATAACGATGATGTTGCATGCTGCCAAACTAGAGTTGCCTTACGAGGGTGGAAATTTGGTGATAGAGGCAGAGATGAGTGAGGAGATGAGGAGGGTGATAAGTCTTTTAGAGGAAAAGAACATAATTTAGATATTGCGAGCACGTTGGTTAAATATGGGTTTGAAGTTCGGAAACTTCAAACAGCGGTGATAGGGATATTGGAGGAACGGAATATCAAGTAGTTGTTATGTGTACATTGGATTAATATTGGTTTGAAGCCTGCCTGTATGGCAGACAGGTTCGGAAACTTCAAACAGCGGTAAGAAACATTGTTTAGTTAATGCAAGCACATTGGTTCAATATTGGATTGAAGCCTGCCTGTATGGCAGACAGGTTCGGAGTCTTCAAACAGCGGTTTTAAGAATTCAATAGGTGTTAAGTAGATTCCTTAAAAGAATCGGAAGAATTGATGCTGGGGGTAGAGGTTGACAAGGTCATGGTAGGAATTCGGATCGTGGAAGGTGCTGAAGGCAATGATGATTATTGAAGGATTCAATTGATCTAGTATTTGAGATCCTTGAATGATTTTATCATATATATTAACACCTATTTTCTGATCATTGTCTGTGATCCAATTAAAATTAATTTTACGTCCTAATAATTTCCTGGCGATTGATTTTCCTTTTTTGCCTGCTCCCCAGACTATTGGGATCTCATCGTTTTTGAGTTCATGCTTTATGAAATATTGTAGTTTTAGGCCTGTAAATCTGTTGTCAGCATAATGCTCTGAATTCCTTGAAGATCGGTCAGAATGATCTCGCCACTGATGTAAGACTTTATTGATTCCTGCTATCTTCAACCCTCTTTCCTTCATTCTGAATACCAAATCGTAGTCTTCGGGGTAGACATCAGGCCTGAAAGCATTACATTTTTCAAGATCGTCACGATGCATCATCCAGCATGGAGATGGGATAGGGCACTCGAGGTAGATCTCCTCAAAATTAGATCCCGATGAAATAAGATTATTTAGCCATTTGGCGTAAGCGAGATATCCTTCACCCATTTCTGAATCTGAAAAGTATTCCACCTGGCCTACTGAAACACATCCATTGCCATGGTTGTCTAAAGCTGTCTTTAACATTTTTAGTTTGTCAGGCTTCATGATGTCATCAGCATCCATTCTTGTGATGTATTTACCTTTTGAATTTCGGTAAGCGGTGTCGAGGGCATCTATGATGCCTATCCCTTCATTTTTAAAGGCATGTATTCTTCGATCTTTTGTTGACCACGTTTCTACAATACCAGGGCCTTCATCTGTTGAATGATCATTGACAGCTAGTAGTTCCCAGCCTTTGAAAGATTGATCAGAAATTGATTGAATGCATTCTTGCAGATGCTTCTCTTCATTCTGATAAGGCATCAAAATACTAACCTCAGGTATTTTTTCACTAATGGGTATCATTTTACAAAAGCTAAATTAGTGATATGAGGAGAAC
>JABDLO010000344.1 GCA_013002995.1 Saprospiraceae bacterium
GTAGAATCCATACCCTCATTTCCACTCGGGTGGATGAATATAAAGTAACCAGCAAGAATCAATAATACAGGTACCAATAATTTAGGTTTCACGATTACTGCCAAGATTCCCAGAAGTACGGTACCAAGAGGGAAATTGCTACCTCGTCGTCGATCAGGTTGTGGTTTTGGTTGGTTTTCTGGTCTACGTTCAGGACCGTTCTGGTCCTTATCCATTCTAATAGGCATATTGTGATTTTTTTTCCAATGTAATCAAACTTTGAAGACAGATTAAAGTTCCCCTAAAAATTTTCGTGTTAAATTTAAACACATTGATGATGATTGGGCGTTGTAACTAGTAGATGACTTAACTCGCCCGTTAATTACCGGATTGATGAATCACATATGTTGAAAAACTTTATATACATACTGATCCTGTTCATGACCTTTGGATGTAGCTTTACCAAGGAAGTGAATAATGGAGAAACTGCTTATAGTTCCAAACAATACTCGGTTGCAACGCAGCTTCTCATTGAAGAATATGAGGATGCACGCTCTGATCGGGAAAAAGGTAGGAAGGCATTCTTACTTGGAAAATCATTCTTTTACCTTAAGAAAGATCTTGAATCTGTTAATTGGTATGAACGTGCGACCCTTCATAATTATGGAGCCGAAGCTATGCGTGATCTCGCATTTGGATATAAATCTCTGGGGCAGTATGAAAAAGCTGTCAATACATTTGAAAATTTATTACAGGAAGTAGGAAACAGACCTGAAATATCAAGAGAAATTTCTATATGCCGGGAAGCCATCCGATGGAAGAATGTAACACTTGAGGAGTACATAGTGAATAGATCTTATGCTAATTCCGTACAGGCCGAATACGCACCGGTAATATACGATACTGATTATGTTGTATTCACCTCTGATCGTGGGATAAGTACTGGAGATGACCGATATAATTGGACAGGCAATAAATTCTCTGACCTATACATGATGTCCAGAGATGGTAGTCAGGTTCAACCATTTGATATGATTTTTAATACAGATGCTAATGAAGGTACTGCATGTTTTTCTTCAGACTACAATGAAGCATATTTCACAAGGTGTTTCACAGCAGAACAGGGTGATGCTTATTGCAAACTAATGTTTAGTATCAGGGAAGACGGATATTGGTTAGAACCACAGGTTTTACCTTTCGTTAAAGAAAATATGAATTATGGCCAGCCTGCACTCATAGAGAATGACAGCGTGCTTGTATTCAGTTCTAAAATAGACAATACTGTTGCTGATTATGATCTTTTTTATTCAATCAAAGGAGAAGATGGAAATTGGGAAGAACCCTTCAAAATGCCGGATGTGATCAACACCAAGGGTAATGAAATGTTTCCAACCGGAGATGGAGACACATTATATTTTTCTTCTGATTACCACCCGGGATTAGGTGGGCTTGATATTTTTAAGACATATCTTAATGAAGAGAGAAAATGGACGAATCCTGAAAGACTACCCGTACCAATTAATTCTCCTTCCGATGATTTTTCATATGTAGTGGATTACAACGCATCCATGGGTAGTAATTCCTTGAAAAAGGGTTTCTTCTCTTCTTCAAGAGCAGGAATTGGCGATGATGATATTTATGCCTTTGAAAAGGTAAGAGTTGAGAAACCTGAAGTTGCAGAAGAGGAACCCGTTATTGCAGATGTTCCGGAAAGAAACATCAATTATTATCTTGCTGGAAAAGTAATTGAACCCATATATGAGGAAGCCAATAACCCAAATACTGAGATTATTTCATATAAACCTGTGGGGTTAGCTGGTGTTAGGATTCTTCAGGACTCAACTGTCTTGTCTAATATACGATCAGATAGAGCTGGTTTTTTCCTGGAAGAAATTGAAGGTGACCAGGCATACACTATTGTGGCTGGTAAGAATAGATATTTATCCAATTCAATTGAATTTAATACGGTAGGAATTGAAGTTGACAGTCTTGAAGAAGTGGTGACCATCAATGTTGAAATCGTCCTCAATAAGATATACAAAGGAAGAGAAATCGTTCTTTCGGATATTTTTTACGATTTCGAAGAAGCTTACATCAGAGAAGATGCAAAGCCACCATTGAATAGATTGGTTAAAATGTTGAAAGATAATCCAGATCTCAGAATTCA
Organism: Saprospiraceae bacterium; assembly: GCA_013002995.1. Taxonomy (GTDB): domain Bacteria; phylum Bacteroidota; class Bacteroidia; order Chitinophagales; family Saprospiraceae; genus JABDLO01. The sequence goes on from JABDLO010000344.1 coordinate 2,147, forward strand.
ACTATCCTCACACACAGACTGTAGGGGAGAACTTGATTTTAATCAGGATCTTTCACAACGGAGGGCTTTATCAGCAGTTCTTTACCTCATTGAATCAGGAATTGAAAAAGAACGGTTGGTGCCTAAGGGATATGGAGAAACCCTCCCTGCCGAAGAGTGTGAATGCAATGATTGTACTGAAGATGAACATCAGGCCAATAGAAGGACTGCTTTTACCATCATCAATTAATTACAACAATCTTATCAGTGAAAATGCCCCTATCTGTAATTAAATGAAGGAAATAAATTCCACTTTCAATGTCATCCATTTGTATGGATTGAATCGGATCTGAAGAAGTTTGAAACTCTTTAACAATTTGTCCATTCACATTATAAATAGCTATTGTTTTAATCTGTAACGTTGTAGAAATTGTTAATAAATCCTCGACAGGATTTGGGAAAATTGAAATTTGGCTTTCAAGTTCTGAAACTGCATTGGATCTATCCACACTGAAACAGCCATTGATCATACATCCTTGAGAATCAGTAATGGTTAAACAATAAGTGCCAAGTGATAAATCACTTTGAATTTCAAGTTGATCTTCAAGATTCTCCCAATCTATCTGATAGGGTGGACTACCTCCGGATATTGTAAGTTTTATAGATCCATTATCCATTCCTCCGTCGGCATAAGTAATATCCGCATCGATGTTAATGGGGTCCCTTGATGTAATTGATATGGGGCCAAATGGTAAGAAACAACTGTTATCATCTGTGATAGTAACATAATATTCTCCATTGGCAAGAGAGTCAATGGACTCAGAATCATCACCTGTTGACCATAGATAGTCGAATGGTGGCTGACCCCCCGAGACAGATAAATCAATGGTTCCTAAGGAATCATTATTACACTCATTTAATTCTATGCTGATGTCATCAACGACAATTATATTAGCGGTATTGATGGTCTCGAGGAGAGAAATACCGACACAACCCTCACTATCTGTTACAGTGACATTATATTGGCCACCGGGTAACATTCGGATTGTATCAACATTTGTATTGACAATTATTTGTTTTCCACTGCTCCAATTGAAATCGAGAGGTAAGGTGCCTTCTGTGACTTCAGCACGGATCATTCCTAAAGAGTCGTAGCTACATAAATTGTCCTGGATGACTGTTGATACGATGTCAATAGGTTGATCATTGATATTCACTATAAGATCGGTAACCGTCTTTTTACAGCCAAATTTATCAATAACCGTCAGGCTATAAATTCCGCCTGAAATATCTGTTAGGAAATTGATGTCTTCATCAGAAGAAGCCCAGAAATAATTATAATCACCGGCACCCCCTTCAACATCTACCGAAATGAATCCGTCATTGCTAAGTATACATCTTACGGCTCTGCTGCTGTCTACTTGAATATCTATATCATCGGGGTTGGTTATGGTCACCATTCGCGTGGTGTCCTTACATCCATTGGCATCACTAACAGAAAGTTGGTAATTTCCAGGGGGTAGATTACTGATATCTTCTTGTTTAGATAGATTGAAACTTAAGGCTGGTTCAGACATCCATTGGAAATTGTATGGGAGCACCCCACCTTGAGTACCCACCTGAATACTTCCATTGCTTCCATTGAAACATGTTACCTGTTCAATACTGAGGATCTCACTATCTAATGGGGTAGGTGTATTTATTTCTGTTTCAATTATTTCTTCACAACCTCTTGCATCATTGATGGTGACTGAATAAATGCCATCAATTAAGCCATTGATTGATTCTGTTGTATCGCCATTGCTCCAATTATATGTTACCGGTGGTATCGCATTAAAAATTCCGACAGTAATGATACCATTACTGTCTCCCAGGCATGTAAGGTCCTTCTTAAATTGTATTCCGGCATTGAATCTTGGTGACGAAATTATATTGATGTTTTCTCGTACAACCATGCATCCATTATTATCTGTAACAGTTACTGAATAATTGCCTTCTGGAATAAGCTGTAAGTCTTGAGTAGTGTCTCCATTGTTCCAGTTGTATGTGTACGGAAGTGATCCTCCTGCTATTTCAATATCAATGGACCCACTACTGGCATCACATTGAGAATTATTCTGATCTACGATAAAGATTTGAGGCTCACTCACTACATCAATGTCGATAAACTCGGTGAGCGTTGTACACGTGCCTGCATCAGTAATTGTTGCCCGATAGACATCTTCTTTGAGGCTTACAATAGAAGAACCGATCTGGCCGTCATTCCATTGAATATCGTAAGGAGGGTTCCCTCCGATAACTGTAATGGAAATGGAAGCATCTGAAGCTCCCGGACAAGACTCATTGATGATTTCTTCAATCTCATATAGGATGGGATTGGAAGATGCAGCATCATCTTCAAGTCCATTGCAGTTTTCATCTATCAGATTACATTGAATCTCTGTAGCGTCAGGATTGATTTCGGCATTTTGATCATCACAATCCTGTGGTACACTATAATATCCTTGGGGAGGATCAAGAAGACAGATGGATATCACACTATCCAATCCACCATATCCATCATTATCATTGTCAAAATAGAAACTAGGAAGATCAATAACTTGCTGAGTACCATAAAATTCGATTTGATCTAATCCGATATCAGCACGATCGTTTTCACCACTTATACCTACAAATCTCATGGATGCGTATTGACCTTCGTACCCTTCGAGATCTATAAAGGACCTCCGCCAGGTAGTGCCCTGTGAACCAAATGAGGCAAATAGGGTGTCCCATGAAGTTCCATTGTCAACTGAAATTAATAATATCAAGGAATCAACATCTTCTCCAAGCATATGATAATAAAAGGACATATCGCAGGGTCCCGGGTTGTCTACAATTTCAATACAGGTTGTTTCGAGGATGGCATTGTTACGTTGGCCACATAAATCTATGCTATTCTCCAGGTATAAATAATTACCGACTCCTGAAATGTCTCCTTCTGGCCCTGTATTTAATGTTGCAGTGGTGCCTGAATGAATAAGCCAATCCTGGTCATCATTCTTACTGTTTATCCAGGGACCGTCCAACTCACAATCTGCATTGCATGACTCAATACAAGTCTCTAAGCCATCGAATCCGGAGGAAAGGGTAACAGAATTACAAGCGGTAACAAAAGAAGCTGGACAGGAAAATGCAGACTGGGATGAATTGCAATCAGATCTTATATAAATATCATATGCTGTTTCAGGAAGTAATCCGGTTACATTAAATCTTCCACCCTGGCAAGAGGTAAAAATTTCAATATTGGTTCCGGGCGCATCCCCTGCTAGTACGATATTGATAATCGCAACTCTACAATTGTCAGGAGGCACCCATTCCACTACTGCTGATTGGTCAGAAATTTCACGGGCAACAATATCGGTAGGTACATTGCAGATAACCGGGGCAAAGTTGATCTTCATATATTTTAAAATTCCACGATCCTCAAGAGCCCGATCACATGTACTCAGCTTCCACAAACCATTTACATTGCCTGATTGATAAATATCAGCAATACGATCTTCCGATAGATATGAACCGATCAACTGATCAGTTCCGATTTCAGAAATTGGGATACATGCAAAATCAGAAAAACTCAAGGTCTCTACACACATGGTATCCTCTGGATTCCCATAGTGGTCCAATCCAATCCCTCTATTTTGACTTAACAATATTCTATTTCCATCAGGTGAAGTGAGAAACAACTCAAGATCTGCCGGCCAATCATGCTCTATGATAATATCTACACTCTGGATAAAGATGTCTTCACCCAGAACCATGTCATCATATCCAGAAACTTGAGTATAGAAATCCTCAAGTCTGGGACAATTATTGTCACGTATAGGAAGATTCAGAAAACAAGCATTATCATTATCAATAGCGGTTCTAACCTTGAAAGGACCGTTCCAGTCACTTACATCTGATTCAGTGCATACTGCACGAATGTATACATCATAAGATGTTCCTGGTTCAAGTCCAGAAATAGTAAAATCTGTTAACGTCAATAACCCAGTTGTAGGAACCTGGTTGGGAGAAAAGCCTGCCACTCCATATTCTAATTCCCATCCAATAACCTCATCATTGAAATCAGTCCAGTTGAGCCTCAATGATTGAGTAGTAATACTGTCAGTTAATGTAAATAACGGTGCATTACATGCTTGTCTTCCCTGGATGTTTAAAGGAAGGATTGTACATAAG
>JABDLO010000060.1 GCA_013002995.1 Saprospiraceae bacterium
ACAATTATTACCAGTGGATCACACCTGATAATTTGAGCATGCTGGGATATATCGTTGATGAGAAAATCCTTGTACTCATTAATGCCAGTGAAAATGGAGAAATATTCAGTAAAATTAAAATACCTGACGGTAAGTGGGCTCTCATTGGTAGCAATGAATTCATTGATCATACCCTCGAATATGATCCCGACAATCCAGATCATGGAGAAGGAGGTGTTGAAAATATATTTGTATCCCCAAAGTCCTTTAAGATGTGGGTAAAGATGTAATCATTTAGCTGGCAACAGCTTGATTCTTGTCACAGTGTTCTCTTCTACTTTATGCTCTGAAAAATAGAGTGGAAAAAACCTGTCTTTCACCCATAAATCAAATAAATTCCGATAATTGGGATGATCCGGATTTCCATTTTGGCCAGGGCTGTTCATTGCAAGTGAATGATCCCAATCTTCAGTATCAACAATTATCCTGAATGAAGCCCCGGATCGTTGATTAAGGTTGTTGCTGGTATTCCCTACTGTCAAGCCATATCCTCCTCTCGGCACAGGACCGACATCAAGTTTTTGTCGGATGTCCTCTTTTACAGCCATCGATAATGGATGCTTTATTAAGACATGCTTGTAGTCCAATTGCCCATATTGCCATTGATCCATTGACCCAAACTTTTTAGATAATTCTCCACCTACCTGGTCGATCAAGCCACCGATAAATGAATCCCTTCCTCCCATTGGATCATCTCCAAATGTTGCTGAAGGATACATGATCCAGTCCATTACTTTTTTCATCTGGGGATTGAAATATGGCTGTGCTTCATCAGGCACATGAATCTCTTCAAAGGCCAGCTTCAATTTCTTCTCCAATTCAAAATAAATGGTCGCTGCAGTTGATTCAATATTCATATTACAATCCCACTCCATCAACTGTTTTTTACAATCCTTTCCTCTCTGTGTAAGGACTTCTGCATGTTTTATTATGGGCTGGAGTTGTCTTGCGGGCATGGATAGGTAATCCGTCTGATATGTGGCCATATCCATGATGGAGTGGCTTCGACCTGTTTTCAACAATTCTGAAAGTCTATCGCCCCTATATGTATCTCCCCAGCTATACCCTACAGCTTCCCACTTGTCATAAGATTTATAAGTCACATCTTCATTAGCAGTGATGATCATGCCATTGCCAGGGTTGTGAAGATTAGGTTTTTCAACAATAGGTAAATAATCCTGCCATTCATACCTTCCATCACCGGGTACAGGCACCAGGCCGCTGAAATTATTTCTAATAGGTGCAATACCTACTGCTTGCCATCCAATATTTCCATCACGATCTGCCCAGATCATATTTTCTCCGGGTATATGAGAGTAGTTACAAGCCAGTCTGAATTCTTCCCAATTCTTAGCCTGGTCCATCCTGAGGCTGGCAAGATAAGGTGAACCTCCTGGCTCCAACCAACCACACCTTACAGCATAGCCTACGTTTTCTTCTTCGTCAATAAATGTGACAGGCCCATGCACTGTATACTTATGCTCAACAATATGTGGATCATTGTTTTTGACAGGAATGGTATCTAAGATGACCTTCATATCCACCCAGTTATCCTGGTACCAATATTGTTTTTGGTTCTCCGGATTCAACTTATACACATACAGATCTTCAGCATCCGTCCGATACACTGTTAATCCCCATGCTCCATGGTTATTGTGACCGATTGAAACACCCGGTATTTCCGGTTCTCCGCCTCCTATTACATTCCATCCGGGAGCAACAAGGTGTGTCATATATCTCAGAGAAGGAGCTGCGAGGGTACGGTGCGGATCATTGGCCATGATTGGATAACCAGATTGGGTGTGATCACCGCTTACGACCCAATTATTACTCCCTATACTTTCTATCTCTTCTTCCAGTAAACGGTCATAGGACTCTTCCCATTCAATAGCTAAATCTTCATATTTCTTAAAATCATTGGCGGCATCTGCTACCAAATCTTCAGGTCTGAATTGTACAGATCTTCTATAGGCATTGTATAACTCCAGAATGTCCTTAAACAAAAGTTCTCCGTTGATTGCAGGATCCATCTCAAGAAGTGGTTGCTGTGGATGAAACCATGATATTTTCTGTGCTTTCTCTGCCCCAATTAATGAAACCAGTCTGCCAATCCGCAGTTCATCACCGATATTCCCTAATAATCCCTGGTGCCTTGAAATCACAACTTCCGGTGTCCATTCCTGAGGTTCAATATCAAGCAATTCAAACTCAATGGGAAGTAGTGATGGATCTGATTTGGTTCGTGCAATATAAGCATTCACTCCTTTAACAAATGATTCAATGATTAGCTTACCCCTCGGATGGTAGTAATTCATCTCTTCGTCCATATCACCTCTGAATTGGAACAATCGAGTTCCAATATCTCTTTTCAATTCACGCTCACCTAGAATTTCTGAGACGGTACCGGTTGACTGTCTTCTCCATATCTCAAATTGGAATAATCTGTCACTCGCCGCATAATAACCCTGAGCGAAAAACAGATCTTCTTCATTCTGGGCATAGATGTGTGCAATTCCAAATGGATCAACTTTTATTTCAACATGTTCTTTGATTCCAGGTATGGATAGATTAGTATCCTGAGCAAAAATATGGATATAAAACAGTAGAAATAGAAGGGTGGATATTATTCTCATGGCTCATCAATTGTGAACTCTGAAAATAAAGAAATTAAAAGTAATAATAGAATGGAAAGCCAGATATTAAGCCCCCTATCCGACTATGAGTTTCCCTTTCTGTAATCAGCAAGGAATTTCTCAAGACCAATATCTGTCAATGGGTGTTTTAGTAGTCCATTGATAGCGTTAAGAGGACAGGTGACGACATCGGCTCCGTTCTTAGCAGCTTCAACAATGTGCATAGAAGACCGGATAGAGGCAGCAAGAATCTCTGTATCATAACCCTGGATGGCATAAATCTCCGCAATTTCAGCGATTAAATCCATTCCTCTCCAATTGATATCATCTATTCTACCTATAAAAGGAGATAGGTAGGTTGCTCCTGCCTTAGCTGCAAGGATGGCTTGTCCTGCAGAAAAGACCAGGGTACAATTGGTGGCTATCCCATTTTGCGAAAACCAGGATATTGCTTTTATGCCTTCTTTGATCATTGGAACTTTGACAACAATATTAGGGGCAATTTCAGCAAGCTTTTTTCCCTCCTCGATCATTCCATCAAAATCTGTAGAAATTACTTCTGCTGATACATCCCCATCAACGATATCACAGATGGCCTTATAATGATTCATGATATTATCATGTCCTGTGATCCCTTCTTTGGCCATTAAGGATGGATTGGTGGTTACTCCATCCAGGATTCCGAGGTCTTTTGCTTCCTGGATCTGGTCAAGACTTGCTGTATCAATGAAAAATTTCATGGAAAGGTGTATAGCTTTGGTGAAATAAAAAAAGTGGGAACACGAACCTAACCGCTCAACCTCCTACCCTTGCTGTGTTTCCACCCTGGGGGGATTCAGAAGGAGCTGGCCGTTCGGCCCCCACCGGGCGCAAAAGTAAAAACTATTCATATGAAAAACAAGTATCAATTGAATAATGACCAGATTGGTGTTTTGGGCAATGGTGCCTTTATAGACATCCTTTCCTTTTTAACTGGATGTTCAAATATCATTTCCCGACAATGAAGGCATACTGACTTGTCCTCATTAAACTTGTGATATCCATATTTTCTATCTCCTACGATAGGAGAACCTATTGATGCCAATTGAGCTCTTATCTGGTGCGGCCTTCCTGTCAACAGGTCAATATCCAATTTAATATAATGGGATACCTCTGCCTCAAACCGATAATTTAATATTGCTTTTTTACTTCCTTTCTTTTCTTTCTTAAAAGCTTTAACGGTGTTTCTCGTTTTATCCTTCCATATATAATGAACCAGCTGACCTTCTAATTCATCAGGCCGCTCCCACACAATGGCTTTATATCTTTTCTGAATTTCTCTCTCCTTAACTTTCTCATTCATCCGTGCCAATGCCTTACTCGTTCTTGCAAAAACAACTACACCACTTACAGGTCGATCAATTCTATGAATAACCCCAAGGAAGACATCTCCGGGTTTTTTATACTTTTTCTTTATGTATGCCTTCACCTCATCTGCCAGGGTATGATCCCCTGTAGAATCCCCGTGCACCAGCATTCCAACAGGCTTATTTACTGCTATGAGATGATTATCTTCATACAAGACCTCAAGTTTCTTTCTTCTGGACATACATTTGTATTTAAAACGCAAACATACAAAGATGCTTTAGCATTATATCTTTATACTAAATATCTAAACAGTGAAGACCATTACAATCGGCATATCACCTTGTCCCAATGACACTTTCATATTCGAAGGAATATATAATCAACGAATTGACCTACAGGGTATTAAATATGAATTCATAATGGGTGACGTGGAAGAATTGAATAATATGGCCATGGAAGGAAGACTTGACGTTACTAAGATCAGTTTCAATGCTTTCACTAAGGTACTGGATCAATATGAGTTGCTTCATTCCGGAAGCGCCCTGGGAAGAAACTGTGGTCCTTTACTCATCAGTAAAGTGCCAATTGATCTAAATAGTATAAATCATCTGACTGTTGCAATTCCAGGTAAAAATACAACTGCAAATCTTTTACTGACTATAGCATATCCCCACCTGCAGAAGAAAAAGGAAATGATATTCCACGAAATAGAAGATGCACTGCTCAATGAGGAAGTTGATCTTGGCCTTATCATTCATGAGAATCGGTTTACTTACCATGGTAAAGGATTAAAAAAAGTCAGAGATCTGGGAGAATACTGGGAGGAAACATACCACCATCCTATACCACTGGGTGGTATTGCAGTTAAGCGTGATCTTGATGCAGAAATAAAACAGATCATCAACCGATCTATTAAATTAAGTATTGAATATGCATTCGCTCATCCAGATATAGTAAAGCCCTGGATTAAGGAGCATTCTCAGGAAATGGATAATGAAGTTATCGATCAACACATAGGATTATATGTGAATGAATTTTCAATTGATTTAGGAAATGAAGGAAGAAAAGCAGTAAAAACATTGATTCAGGCTATGGTAGACCGTGAAATCATGAAATATCCAGAAAAAAACATCTTTTTAGAAGGAAACCAAACCGCTTGATACCAATACATTACACATTAACAAAATTAAATATTTATAAATAACTAAAAAAGTGCACTTAACATATTACGATTTTATACAATATGTTATATATTTGAACTGTGTAAGTTTTGGTTATTAAATTGTAAAATTCGTTTTTGCTCCGATGAAGATCGGAGCTTTTTTTGTTTATACACCTCCCTTATTACACCCCAACGCCCCATTTTCACGCACATATGTATCATATTTATAATATCTGGCATACTATTTGTTTTATACCAGGTAGTATATGAGTTTTGGTTATTAAATTGAGTAATGCCCGTGTTTTCGTCTTCACGGGCTTTTTTTATGCCCCTCCTATTGATAATCACACCAACTAAGGTTATATTAGAGTTGATTGAATCATAAATGTAGTAGTTATGAAATTAGTAGAATTGAGAACTTATTTTGATCGGTTTCAGGCCAATGCACATCTCGCTTTATTAGAAAACAGTGGTATCGAAGCCATCCTGGAAAATGAAGATGAGACTGTAATTACTGGAACTCATGTTAAGATCAAGGTATTGGAAGAAGAGCTGGACCGTGCAAAAGCTATTATTGAAGCTGTAGTGGAGGAAGACGAATAATAATTAAGGTCAACTGTTTTTATTGATAAAATCAATAGAATATTGATTAAATAGTCTAGGCTCATCCACGTTGACCACATGGCCACAATTAGGTAAAACTTGCAGATAGGACCTGGAATGACTTTTCACCATTTCCTTTACAGGAGGTAAAAACATATAGTCTTCATCTCCCATTACATATAAAGTGGGTATTCCTGTTTCAATGGTTCTATATAATTTAAGCACTTTATTGATGTGCCCTGTCATTTTAAACCACCTGATGAATTCTTTCTGATACAATCTCTTTGCTTCTCTTATGAATAGATTACGTGAATGCCGGTGCTTTTTTCTTGGGAGGATGACCCAGGCAAAAAAACGATACAATATCATATAGGGCAACACAGACTTAAATATCATTCCTAATTTCATTAAGATCTGAGACCTGAAATTCATCTTCATTATGGCTCCGCCCATAACCAGGCTCTTGACCCTATGTCCTGAGATTTCTGCTAATTCTCTGATAATAATGGTGCCTAATGATATCCCTACAAAGTGTGAAGACTTAATTCTCAGATGATCAAGAACCTCAATGACATCTTTTGTAATGGCCTTAAACGTGTACTCCTTCAGGGTCTTCAATGTCTTTTTCTGGGATCTACCGTGGCCCCTAAGGTCAACAAGTAAAACATTAAAATTCTCTTTAAAGGCTTTTATTTGTTTAAACCAAATAGAAGAACTTCCTCCAGCTCCATGAATAAAGGTGACCCACTCTGTGGACTCAGGA
>JABDLO010000086.1 GCA_013002995.1 Saprospiraceae bacterium
ATGTTTATGACACAAAAACGGTTGGTGTAACTAACGATTATGCAGCTACTGCAGGGTCAGACGTTGTTATTATCACATCGGGTTTGCCAAGAAAACCTGGTATGAGCCGTGATGATCTTATTGAAACTAATGCAGGTATCGTAAAATCTGTTACGGAGAATGCTGTAAAATATAGCCCTGATGCTATAATTATTATCGTATCAAACCCTCTTGATGTAATGACCTATCAGGCCCATTTAACATCGGGATTACCAAGAGACAAAGTGTTTGGCATGGCGGGTATTCTGGATACTGCCAGGTATCGTGCATTTCTGGCGGATGAGCTGAATATCTCACCTAAGGAAATTCAGGCCGTTCTCATGGGTGGTCATGGAGATACAATGGTGCCACTACCCAGGTATACCACAGTTGCAGGAATACCTGTTACTGAGTTGGTTGCTTCGGATAGATTGGATGCAATTATTCAGCGTACTAAAGTCGGAGGAGGAGAGCTTGTTAAATTGATGGGAACATCGGCATGGTATGCACCGGGTTCCGCAGCAGCACAAATGGCTGAAGCGATAGTAAAAGACCAAAGAAGAGTATTCCCTGTTTGTATAAAACTTGAAGGTGAATACGGTATTGATGATTGTTACCTTGGCGCTCCTGTGATCCTCGGTAAGAATGGAATTGAAAAAGTAATAGAACTTGATCTGAATGATGAAGAGAAATCAGATCTACAGACTTCAAGAACTCATGTTCGTGAGGTAATGGAGGTTCTCGACAAGATAAACGGATAGGCTTAAGTCTAACCGGAATATTGAAACCCTGCCTTCACTGAAGGCAGGGTTTTTTTGTTTTAATTGTTCCCTAAATTAATTTGATTAATAATGACAAAGGAGCCGCAAATACGACTCCTTACAAAAAGAAAATATTGGAAATATATAAATGGATAGTAGCTTGACTATCCTGATTTACGCGACTCGACTTTCGCCTGCTTTCCAGATAGCGTAGTGCTTGATCTCATTAAAGTCTTCCTCAGGCAAGACATTTTTGGCCATACCGTTTGCCGGTGGTCTGAAAGAACCCTCTGACTGCCACCATTGGTCAGCATATTCTTTCGAATTTTCTGCTTCAATTCCATAAGTCATCAAGCAGTCTTCTGATACTATCCACGGATCCTCACGCTCAGCATATTTTTCAAAAATAATACTCCTCATCTGAGTGGCATTCTTATCATTATTCTTGAAATGATTAATCGTATAGGCCATGGCCTCCGGTTCAGTCATTATGCTTTCCCAGAATTTCTTGGAAGAAACAACCTGCTCAGTTGTTAGCAATCTGCCTTCTCCATATTCAAGCATTGTACCTGTTAAGGCACATTTTGAGGGCTTCTTTTTCTTCTTTTTAAAAACATCAAATAATCCCATGGGTAAAAATCTTTTCCTATATAGTTAGACTTCTAAAACAACAGAAGGTTACAATAAAGACGCAGAAAAGTGATAAAGGTTGCCTCATTGAGGGATTTTCAACTCTAAAAATCAATATTTGTTAACCATATACTTTTGACTGAAGTTTTTCATTCATCAAGTTGGCCAAGGCATTCGTTCAGTATATCTATGAAGAGTTCTTCTCTTTTCTGAAAGTCGAGCAGCAGCTTAAGATGTACCTTTGCCCTATTAAGATTCTGATCAGGGTAGTCGACTGTGTAATAGACATCTCCCTGTAGAAAATCAGTAAGAAACCTTAGGAATTGTTCGTACAGGATAGACTTAACCCCAATCAGTAATGAGTCCAGTTCTTCTTGTGTAATTTCACTGCTGAAGGCTCTTAAGAATCCAGTAGAAATACCCTTGAAATTCTCAAGATCCAACTGAATAGCTTCCAGTTTATTATCATCTTCTGCACCCGTATTACACATTGACCTGACCATATCTCCAAAATCATTCATAATGAATCCAGACATTACTGTGTCAAGATCGATTACGGCAGACACCTTTTCTCCGGATTTGTCAACGAGTATATTACTCGCCTTGGTATCACCATGTGTTATTCGAGGAGGAAGGATATCACAACATTTAGAATACTGCAAGGTCAATTGGCTAAATGCCAGTGCATGATCAATTAGTGAACTGGATACTTCAAGCTTGTCTTCAGCCGCTATTTCAGTTGAATCTACAAACTGCTGAAATCGTTTTTCAGGTCCATGAAATCCTTTAATCGTGTCATGGAGTCTTTTTGGATCCAGCGTATTAATTGCTTTCAGAAAGTTGCCATATCCTTCGGCAACAACTTCTGCTTTCTTTAGATTAGCGGGTCTTACGGATGCTTCCTTTCCTTTCATATAAGAAAGCATTCTCCATAAACCCTTGGAATCCTGAATGTACTGCCCACCTGACATAGTGGGAATTATTTCCATCAGGTTATATGGATAATCGGAATTGCTGAGATGGTCCAGGACTAAGACAAGATTTGACATTAGTAGCTCTGGCTTTTCAAATACCTTGGTATTTATTTTTTGCAATACAGATTTTTTTCCGTTCTTATCTTCTAATAGAAATGTTTCATTAATATGTCCGGAGCCAATTTTTTTTGGGTCAGAATCCCCGTACCCAAATGCTAATAGTATTGAACCTATTTCCATAATGGGCTGGGATATGATCCTGGAG
>JABDLO010000348.1 GCA_013002995.1 Saprospiraceae bacterium
CCCTTCAACACCTATAAAGTGTGGTGGTGCTCCTATCAAGATTACCTATCTTGCAGAAGATCACTGGAAGAAACACGGTGTCAGAAATAACATTGATATTAAATTCATCAAGGGGGGTCCCGGAATATTTGCAGTTAAAAAATATGCAGATGCCCTTACCAGGGTAGCCGACAGAAAAAACATAGATAGGATCTGGAATACAGACCTAATGGCGATTGATGCAGGAAAAAAAGAGGCAACCTTCAAGCACCTGGAGACAGGAGAAGAAACAGTGATGAAATATGATATGATCCACGTCTCTCCCAGAATGAGTGCACCTGACTTCATTAAATCAAGTCCATTGGCTGCTGAAAGTGGCTGGGTAGATGTTAATAAGCACACAACTCAGCACAATAAATTCAACAACGTATTTGCCCTGGGAGATAACAGCTCACTTCCTACTTCTAAAACCGGAGCGGCTATTCGAAAGCAGGCTCCTACCACCGTCCAGAACCTTTTATCATTGATTGCAGGCAAACCAATGAATGCAAGTTATGATGGTTACACCTCCTGTCCACTGGTAACTGGTTATGGATCCTTGATCCTGGCAGAGTTTGACTATGATAAAAAGCCAAAAGAATCATTCCCATTCGACCAGTCCAAAGAACGATACTCTATGTATGCTCTAAAAGCATTTGGCTTGCCTAAGATATACTGGCATGGAATGTTAAGAGGAAGAGAATTTTAACAAGAACAACTATACTTTAACTACAAAGTAGTTCATTTTTGAAATCTGAGTCTCAATTACTGAGATTCAGATTTTTATTAATAATAATATGTTAAATTCCTTTATTTCAGGGCATGATTTTTTATTTGTGACGTTACAGAAAAAGATGTAATTTTGCACCCTTATGAAAAAAGCGAGCTGGATATTATTCTTAATAGTATTTCTGGGATCTTGTAAATCAGAATTTGAAGGTGTCAGACAAAGTGGTGACCCTGAGCGGATATATAAGAAGGCGGAGGAATATTATGATCTGGAAGAATACTACAAAGCACAGTCATTATTTGAACTGGCTATTCCTGCCTACAGAGGCAAAGAACTGGCAGAGACACTATTTTATAAATACGCCTATACCTTTTATTATACAGGTGAGTATATATTAGCCTCTCATTATTTCAAAAATTTTGCCAATACCTTTTACAATAGTCCGAAGAGGGAAGAGATGGATTTTATGTCATCTTATTCACTATATAAGCTATCTCCAAATTATAAACTGGATCAGAGTTACACAGATAAAGCAATTGAAGGCTTCCAGGTATTCGTTAATACCTATCCCAATAGTGAACGAATTGAGGAGATAAATGGTTTGATTGATGAGATGCGTGATAAGCAGGAAAAGAAATCCTACGAGCAGGCATACTTATACTACAATATCGGACAGTTCCAGGCTGCAGTAGTGGCTTTCGATAACTTTTTAAAAGATTATCCGGGATCTGAAATGAGTGAAGAAGCGAGATTTTTAAAATTGAAATCCAGCTTTATCATTTCTGAAAATAGCATATACGAGAAGCAAGAAGAACGCTACGATAAAACACTTAAATATTATACTGATTTCATGAAGAAACATCCTGAATCAAAATGGCTTAACGAAGCCAGGGATATCTACGAAAACAGTATTAAAGAACTAAAAAAATTCGGTCGAGTATGACAGATATCAAAAACAGGGTACAAAGCATTAACCCTAATGTAAGAGCCCGTAATATTAAAGCTTTACTTGGTGATGAGATCAACATCTATAAGTCACTGGTAGTCATAGGCAAGAGATCCAAGCAGATTGCTGTTGATCTTAAGTCTGAACTTCATGGAAAGTTAGAAGAATTTGCAGTGCAGAGTGATACAATTGAAGAGATTCAGGAGAATAAAGAGCAAATCGAAATTTCCAAATTTTACGAGCGCCTTCCTAATCCTGCCATCATAGCAACTGAGGAGTTTCTAGCAGATGGACTAGAAGTTAGAAACCGATTTGAAGAGAAAGAAGAAGATGAGGTATAATCTTTGCATCTTCTTCACTTATAATGTCATCACTTAAGGGTAAAAAAATCTTACTTGCAGTAAGTGGAAGTATAGCAGCCTATAAAGCAGCACCACTTACAAGACTTCTGATCAAGGAAGGAGCAGAGGTAAAGATTGTAATGACCCCAACAGCGACTACCTTTATCACACCTCTTACGCTGGCTACTCTCAGTAAAAATGAAGTGATTCATGAGATCGTAGATGATCATGCTTGGAACAATCACGTTGAACTGGGATTATGGGCCGATGTAATGCTTGTTGCTCCTGCGACTGCCACTACCCTATCCAAGATGGCCAGTGGCTTAGCTGACAATATGGTAATTGCATGCTACCTTTCTGCTAAGTGTCCTGTTTATTTCGCTCCCGCCATGGATCTGGATATGTGGAAACATCCTTCAACATCTCACAACATCAAGCGGCTTCTGTCATATGGAAATAAACTGATTCCGGTAGGTCATGGAGAGCTAGCCAGTGGCTTGATTGGAGACGGTCGTATGGCGGAACCAGAAGATATTATAGATATCTTATTTCTTGAATTGGATAAAAAAAAAGACCTTAAAGGAAAAATTGTAATTATTACTGCGGGTCCCACCTATGAGAAAATAGATCCGGTAAGGTTTATCGGCAATCATAGTTCAGGAAAAATGGGTATTGCCCTTGCTGAAGAATGTTATAGAAGAGGTGCAGCGGTACACCTCATCCTGGGTCCTTCAAGATTATTGCCGGATTCTCATGAGATCGATGTACATCAGGTAACTTCAGCTCAAGAAATGTATGAGGAAACCCTATCATTACATCATAAGGCTGATATTGCCATTATGGCCGCAGCCGTAGCAGATTATCGTCCAGCACATCCCTCTGATTCTAAAATCAAAAAGAAGGAGGGAGACATGAGCATTTTACTTGAAAGGACGCATGATATTGCAGCAACTATTGGGATGTCCAAGAAAGACCACCAGATCCATGTAGGTTTTGCCCTGGAGACTGATAATGTCATGAAAAATGCTCAAATGAAATTGCAGAATAAGAATTTTGACCTGATTGTTCTAAATTCACTAAAAGACCCGGGAGCTGGGTTTAAACATGACACCAATAAAGTTACCATCATATCAAAAGATGGAACTAAAAAAGAATTTCCTTTGAAATTGAAAAATGAAGTTGCCCGGGATATCGTTAATGCAATAGTTAACATTAAAGTAGCACCTACTGTATGAAAGTTATTTACGCTGTAATCGTCACTATTTTATTCAGTTTCCACATCGAAGCACAGGAACTCAATGTCAATGCAAGAGTAATCGCTCCTAATAATACGACCGTAGATAAAGTCATATTCAACAACCTTGAGGTTGCAATCAGAGAGTTTTTCAATAATACTAAGTGGACCAATGATGAATTTGAAACGCTGGAAAAAATAAATGCCAACATTCAATTTACCATTACTTCTGAAATCAATACCAATACATTTGAAGCAGATCTGATTGTGCAATCTAATAGGCCTGTTTACAGTTCTGAATACAATACTCCGATGTTGAATCTGATAGATAAAGGTGTAACCATCACTTATAATAACTTTCAACCCATAGAAAGAAGTGAAAATCAATATGTTGATAATCTCTCTTCAATTCTTACTTATTACGCATATATTATCCTGGCATTCGATTATGAATCATTTGCTCCATACGGAGGTGAACAATATTTCAAGCTGGCACAGCAGACGATGAATGTATTACCTAATAATGTAGCCAACGGGGATAAAGGCTGGAATCAAAACTCGAGTGATAGAAACAGGTACTGGCTCATAGAAAATATCTTCAATCCCAGATTAAGAAATTTCCGGGCGGCCTTTTATGACTATCACAGATTGGGGTTGGACTTGATGTACTCAGATGCTGATCGCTCAAGAGCAACCATATTAGCTACAATGAATACCATCAACGAAGCAAATAGTTCTTACCTAAACAGTATGCTGCTTAATCTCTTCGTAGATACCAAAGGTAATGAGCTCATTGAGATCTTTAAGGTTGCGGACAGAAATCAAAAATCCAGGGTAAGGACTACTTTAACAAGAATCAACCCCTCCAATGCGGGTAAATACGAGGTTCTGCGGTGAAAAATATTGCCATATTCGCATCAGGAGGTGGTTCTAATGCGGAATCCATTATCCATTACATGAAAGGTATTGATGATATCAATATCAGTCTCATCATATCTAACAAATCAAAAGCAGGTGTATTAAAAAGGGCTTACAACCACGGAATAGATGCGCACTTAATTTCCAGATCTTCATTTTATGAGAGTAAAGAAATATTAGAGACACTTAAGGAATATAACATTGACTGGATAATTCTAGCTGGTTTCCTGTGGTTGGTGCCAGCCTATTTAATTGATGCATACCCAGAAAGAATATTAAACATTCACCCTGCATTGCTGCCTAAATATGGAGGAAAAGGTATGTATGGAATGAATGTACATAAGGCTGTTAAAGAAAATAATGAAATAGTTTCAGGAATGACCATCCATTTTGTGAATCAGAAATACGATGAAGGTAAACACGTATTTCAGGCCACTACAGAAATAAATCCCGAAGATTCTCCAGAAGATATTGCTGCCAAGGTATTGAAACTTGAACATAAATATTATCCTCAAGTCATCCACCACCTGGTTCAATCTTCATAAAAAATCTTAACCCTTTATTTATTAATCAGGTACTTCCCTTTCCATCGCTGGTTGAAACCATCAATTCCCTGAAGCCCTCCTGTGTGTATCCATAAAATATTTGATCCTGGAGGATAGGTGCCAGATTTAATCCTTTGTGTCAATCCATATAGTACCTTACCATTATAAATAGGATCAATCGGAATTCCAGTTTCTTCATAAAAACTATTAATAAAATCTATCAACGTGTGATTGACTTTTCCATAACCACCAAATTCCATATCCTCTATCACATTCCAATCCCCTTTTCCTGTAGACCACTCTTCAATAGCTTTCTGCATGAATTTGCCTTTTAAGGCACTGTAGACGTCTATTTTTATTTTTAAAGGATACATAGCTTCTATCAGACAACCTGAAGTGCAACCTGTACCAGCTGCAAGGACAATAAAATCAGGAATCTTATTCAGCATTTTTATTTCCTCTGCCATCTCATGGATGCCAGCTCTGGCCATTAGCGAAGATCCTCCTTCCGGCACAAGAAATGGTGAAGGGTATTCATCGATAATAGATCGAATAAAAGGAGCATGTTCTTTGGATCTGTAATCACTTCTCGTTACATAATGAATATCAACTCCATTATTTCTCACAGCTTGCATAGTGGGATTATTCATATCTTCCTCACCCCGAATGATGACTACACCTGGTACACAATAGATCTTACATGCATGTGCAAATGCAAAAACATGATTAGAATAAGCACCTCCAAATGTAATGAGATGTGAATATTGATGCGCTCTGAAGTGTTGAATGTGATATTTCAGTTTTCTCCATTTGTTACCGGAGATTAGAGGATGGATCTCATCTTCTCTTTTTACTTGAACCGTAACATCGTACTCCCTGAATGTACGATATGACACGGGATGAACAGGACTAGGTAGCTGAAGCATCGGCTCCTCTATTTATACTTAATATGAATCAAATAAGAAGTTCCCTCACCCTCTTTGCTATCGACACTCAAAGAACCTTTTAGGTAATTAATTCTGGATTTAATATTTTCCATACCCATACCTTTTCTTTTAAGATTATTCGGATCAAAACCTATTCCATCATCCTCACATTGAATGACGAGCTCATCGTCTTCCACATTAATCTGAAGGAGGATCTCAGATGCTGTTGCATGCTTGATTGCGTTATGCAATAACTCCTGTACAATTCTATAAATGGAAAGCTTGGTGATATTATCCATATCGTCAGGGACCCGATAATGTTGAAAATCTATTTCCGGGTAATTAGGGCCATTGAACCGGTTAATCAAATCCCTGATTGCAGCTACCAATCCTAGTTTCTTTAAAGACCCTGGTTGAAGGTTGTGAGAAATGGATCTCACTTCATCTACTGCTGTATCCAAAAGGGCGTTGGCATTTTGATAAGCAGCGACCTTGTTGATCTTTCCATTTTTAGCCTTTACACTATCAAAGTGCAGCTTTATGGTAGACAATAATCCACCCAGAGAGTCATGAAGGTCTTTTGCTATGCGTTCTCTTTCAATCTCCTGACCTTCAATCATTGATTGCATAGAGGAGATCTTTATGTTATCCTGTAGTTCTCTAATCTTCTGATTGTTAATCTCTTCCTTCTGACTATTGATGATTTTTTCTGTTCGAATCTTTTGCGTGTAGAATCTGACCAGGTAATAAATCAGTAGCAAAAGTACCGTCAATCCTGCTGTTAATATGTAAAGTGCCCGCTTCTGATTGATGTTTCGCTGGGCATTATTGGCAATATCTTTTGCAAGGATTTCATTTTCATATTTAGTCTGAAATGTTCCGTATTTAATGGCAGCATTATCTCTTGCTTCGTCAATATCATTTTTTAGTATGGCATTATTTAGATCTGAAGCCATTACAGAATACTTATAAGCATTTTCGTGATCATCAACCTTGGAGTAAGAATCAGCAAGTTGAGTATAAATGGCGAGCCTGTCTCTTGAGAGGCTGCTTCCTTGATATATCTCTTCACTCTTTACAAGGTATTTAATGGCTTTGTCATAGTCAGACTTCAATTTATTTAAATAACCAATCAGGTAAAGCGATTTACTTAATGAGGTCTCATCTTCAATGGCATTACTTAATTGAAATGATTTAAATGCATATAAGAGTGCACTATCCATTTCATTGAGCAGTTCATAGTTTTTGACTTTATCCAAAATGAAGGTGATCAATAATGTGGTATCATTGATCTTATTATTGATTTCAATCGCATTATTGATATACACCTGCTCTTCATCGATCGCTCCTCTATCCCGATGCACCTTTGCTATATCATTTAGAATGTAGGCTTGATTGGTGAGATCATCTTTATCCTTGTAGTAGTCAAGTAACTCGTTATAAAGCTCCAGAGCTTCCTCATACATTTCTGCAGCCTTATATCTTTGAGCTATCCTTTTTTGAATTTCATATACCTGAGCGGTATCTCTGGTTTTCTTAAAGTAAGAAAGGCTACTGGTGTAATACTCAAAAGCCATTTTATAATTATAAATCTCCTCCTCTCTTGTTGCCAGTTTGTAATAAAGCGTGGCCATCTTACGGTCGTCTTCAACTGTTTTATTCTCCTTGCTTACATATTCTTTTCTGGCATTTTGGAGGAGGATATTCAACTCTTTATATGAACTAACAGAATCCACTGCTGACTGCCCCGCAGTAGTCAGGTAAAACAAAGTTAAAATTCCGCTTATTATCCACTTATTCATATGTTCAGAGCATACGTGCATTATTATTGAGCTTAACGCAAAAGCAACTTGAAATATTCAATAATTACAACAAAGATACAGATCATTAATCGTACTACAATCATTGTAGTTGATGTGAGTCCTTGAACAGAGTATGGTCTTATTCTTTTAATATTACTAAGGGTCCCAGCAGATCTTGTCTTCTATTCTATTCTGTGGCCATGTATCATGATACTACTCAAAAATGATAAATCTGAATGAAGAAAGCAATCAAGACCTCTTCTTAATCTCTCTTATTCGCTAAATACTGTCACAAGCTATGAAGACTGTAATTTTCATTTTCCAAAGACTTATATAAAAAAAGAAAACCCTCAACTTTTTGAGGGTTTATCTTTGAATGCAATAGTCAATCCCAATGAGTATTGTAACTTATATATTTTTGGTTCTTAGATAGTTGAATTGAGGCAATAATTGAGTTGAGAAAATCTCTCGGACTATTGGGTTTAGGAGTCTAAGGGCAGAATTGGAAAATTGTGCATTTTGGAACAGATGTCTAATTGACTCCCTCAACTCGCTTATTGCTCATTCCGTAAACCGATAAAAGAAAATTTGACGATGATACTCTCTTTAGAGTATCGTTTCTAAATCACAGAGTTAAGAACTCAGTGATTTTTCAAAAGTATAATAACTATCTAAGACGAACTTTACCGTTTCATCATCAGTTATCCATTCTTTCAGATCCTGGCCGAATAATGATGTGATCACTAAAAGAGTGGTCACTATTATGAGGCCTGCATCCAAATTCGAATTTTCAAATAACTTCTTTTTCATAGTGTGCTTTATCATTAAACACAATACAAATATGGCTTCTCCAGCCCGCCTGTACATCGTAGATTACCCCGATTTTGATTTTTAGGGGTTTCCCCTTATTTTATATGGATTAATGAGGGTAAATTCGTACCATTATATAGCGAGACTCAAGATCACGCATGATATAATTTCCCATTGAATATTAATTACAGTTACTATTTGTATCAGGTTATGGATAAATCTACCTGATGCCACAATAATTGGGAATATTCCCTCCTTATAAAATCGGAATAATAGAAACTCTTATGATTAAAGTAGCGATTGCGGATGATCACGCCATGTTTGTAGATGGTATAGACTCCATTCTTGAAGGTGAAAACGACATTAAAGTTGTAGGGAGGTGCTATGATGGCCCTTCAGCAGTGACATTTGTCAAAGATAATGACGTAGACTTATTATTACTGGATGTAAATCTTCCGGGTATGAACGGTATAGAAGTATGTAAATCTCTAAAAGAGAAAGAACCCAACCTTAATATCATTGCCATATCGATGTTTAACGAGGAGAGTTTTGTGACAGAGATATTGAACAATGGTGCCCAGGGTTATATTCTTAAAAATACTGGAAGAGAAGAATTACTCAAAGCGATCAGGACTGTGCAGGGAGGACAATCCTACTTCAGCAAAGATGTTACACAGACCATTATGAAAGGTCTTATGAAGCATCGTAAAGGCTCTACGAAGTCTAAAAAATTCTTCCCTAAAATCTCCAGGAGAGAAAAAGAAGTCCTAAAACTCATCATTGAAGAATTTACCACTCAAGAGATCGCAGACAAGCTTTTCATCAGTCTGAAGACTGTCGAATCTCATAGATCTTCATTGCTAGCAAAAATGAATGCAAGAAACAGTGCAGGTCTGGTGCGGATTGCACTCGAAAACAAAATCCTGGAGTCTTAATAATTGGAAATCTGTTGTGAGATAAAAACAAGACCATCATTACAGATGGCCTTGCATAACGCCTTTTGAGCGTTATCACCCAAACTAATCTTTGATACTCTCAACTAATTATAAATACTCCTAATTTTCAATTAGGTTGCACCTCTTCTGATTATTTCTCTCACATTTGCTCGAAAGAGCCATCACAAGCTAAAGTATATGGATAAGAAGTGACTGAATGTGCCACCCAGGACAAATAGGTGCCATACTGCATGATGGTATTTTAACTGCTTCCACAAATAAAAGAAGACTCCAAGTGTATATGAAAGACCTCCGATTACCAGCCAATTGAAAACGAGATCTGACATATCACTGGTAATGGGCTTATAGATTAATACGACCATCCAACCCAGGATCAAATACAAAATCGAAGAAAGAATCTTATTCTTCCCGATTCTAAAGATCTTGGTGATCATTCCAATCAATATTATCCCCCATAAAATGAATAAAAATATCCATCCTAAATCCTTATTGTAATAAATGGATATAAATGGAGTATAAGTCCCACCGATAAGTCCAAAAATTGCAATGTGGTCCACCTTTCTCAATGTTTTCTTAAATTCTGGGTTTAAGGCAAGATGATAAAAAGTGCTGCTGAGATACATTCCTACCATGCCTACAATAAAAATGAAAAGGCACCAGAATACCACCCCATCATTATCAATAGAGGCTTCAATCAACAAGAGCGGAGTACCGATCATCGCAAGAATCAATCCAATAGCATGTGTAGAAACATTCAGCTTTTCTGTAACCGGAAGGTGAGGCCAGTTTCTAATCATAAATCTATAGTTATGGAGTTATAATAACGACTCGTTTAGTAGCTACTTTATTGCCTTTATTATCTATAATACTGTATAGATAGGTGCCTCTCGATAGAAATGAAAGATCTGTTTTGATCTTCCTGGTATGATTTACATCAAATGTCCTTGTATGAAGAGATTGTCCAAAGATGTTATCAATTTCCAGCTTGTACTGGCCTGAAGGCAGATTGATCAATTGTATTTCAATTTCTCCATATGTAGGATTGGGAAATGCCAGGACATCTTTGTTATCATTATAAACTTTTACTTTAGGAATGCTTGCATCGGATACAATATATCTGACTGAATAAGAATTATCAATGACATCAATATACATGACTGGTAATGTTTCTGATTCAGTCCAGAATTCATACCTCTGAAAATGGTAAACACCAACAGGTAATATGGAAGTAATCCCTTTATCGATTCCTTCATTATAGGTTCTCCAACCAAGTCTGGTCTTAATATAGGGTGTAATGGTTAATTCTATTTCATGCTTCAACCTTATAACCTGATGAATGGATAATGGCAATATCAACTGGCCAGAGCCATCAGCTGTTACCTCATTGATAACAGATACCTCATACTTTATAGAATCAAAAACCACAGGAATATTAGAATTCTTCATCCTGGCGAGATCTTGTTTACTCCATTCAATAGTGAATGAACTCTTATCAGCATAACTCTGCCCATAAGAGAGTCCAGCTCTTTTTATTACCGGCTTTACATCATACTCAATAAGATGATCAACATCATCCATCATCCAGAACCCTCCGGTCCTCCCTACTTCAATGAGATTATTACCTGATTGCTGTAGATAGACTTCATATCCATTAACTTCCTTCAATACAAGATCAGAATCAAAAAATTCTGCAGATTTCCTTCCACTGCTCGCCGGCTCAACAGAAACTTCTTTTTGATAAGGTGCCTGAAGATAGGAGAAGTCCCAATTGACTCCTCGACCTTCGGATTCCAAATCCAGTTTTCCACCTTCCGTGTAGCTCACATATGACAATCTCTGTCCCGGCACAGGAGGATCTGATGGAACAACCTGCGTCCATGACTGAATGGTTGATATCAACCCAAGTATTATTATGAGCAGGTATTTACCCATTTCAGGAGAGAAGGTTTTGAGTTGAAACAAATTTTTTATAGGCTCCATTATGATTAATGAGATCTTCATGGCTTCCTTCCTCTACAATACTACCATCTTTCATAACAATAATTTTATCTACATTTTTGATGGTTGAGAGCCTGTGAGCAATAATAATCGCTGTACGATGTTCCAGGATTTTATCCATTGCCAATTGTACAAGTTTCTCAGACTCTGAATCCAACGCAGAGGTTGCCTCATCAAGTATTAATATTGAGGGATTTCTCAGTATTGCCCTGGCAAGTGTTAGCCTCTGTCGCTGACCGCCACTCAATTTAACCCCCGAATCACCGATATTGGTTTCATAATCTTCCGGTAATTGTTCAATAAATTCATCTGCAAAGGCGATACTTGCTGAAGACTTTACAGCTTCATCATTATAATCCTCACCAAACAAGATATTATTCCTTACCGTATCATTAAATAAGATCGGAGATTGCGTTACCAACCCCATCATAGTCGTAATACTATCTCTTGAAGCATCATTAATATTAATTCCATCTATGGTTATTGTTCCTTGATTAACCTGATAAAATCCAAGAATCAGATCAATCAATGTAGTCTTCCCTGACCCGGAAGAACCAACGATTGCTATTTTCTCGCCTTTATTTATTTTAAGGCTTACTTCTTTAATGACCCAACCAGTAGATGTAGGATATCTGAAACTAACTTGATCCAATACAATGGAATCAGAAAATCCAGAAAGATTCAACTGACCTGAGGAGACTTTCGGTACATGATTTATGATATCATCAACCCTATCCTTGGCAGCAAGTCCCTTCTGGATGTTATAATACGCAGTTGAAAATGATTTAGAAGGCTCCAGCACCTGGTAAAAAGCAAAGATGAATGCAAAGAAGGATTCAGGAGCCAGGCTCTGAGCAAAGACCAAAGTCGATCCATACCACAAAAGCACTGCTACAACACTTACTCCCAGAAACTCAGTAAGTGGACTTGACATATCTCTTCTCCTCAGAATTCTTGTAAGCAATGACATGTATTCATTATTCTCTGCACCAAATTTTTCAGACAGAAATGATTCCGCTCTGAATGCCCTGACTACTTTAACCCCTCCAATACTTTCCTCAAGTGTTGAAGTCATCCTGGAAACTGATTGTTGTGCTTGTGATGATGACTTCTTGAGCGTCTTCCCTATTCTTCCTATGATCAAGCCCGTAAATAAAATAAGTACCAGTACAAACTGAGTCAAACCCGGACTGATATATATCATAAGTAAGATACTACCTATAATAATTAAGGGAGACTTAAAGATCACCTCTATTACATTGAGAATGGACCACTCAATTTCCTGAACATCAGTGATGGCCCTGGATATAAGATCCCCTTTCTTTTTCTCCGAAAAATATCCAAGAGGTAGGTGCTGGTAGGTATTAAACAATTTGTTTCTTATATCTCTGACTATACCGTTCCTTACTGGTGCCATAAAATATAAGGCAAGATATCTGAATACATTCTTGAGGAAGAAAACAAGAACAATTGCAAGACATACATATAACAAGGCCGTCTCGCGATCTGTTGATGCTATTAATTGTGAAAAATAATATTCCAGCCATTCGGCAACATCGTATCCTTCAGGTTCTAAAATAGAGAGCGGTGCCCGATCAAAAAGGATCTGGAAAAATGGAATAACAAGTGGAATACTTACAATAGTAAATATTGAAAGAAGGATATTACATACGATACTTAAGACGACCAATGATTTATATGGTCTTATATACTGAAGCAGTCCTTTTAATCCTTTCATAGGTGTTCCGGTAAAGGCTTACAAAAGTATCAAAAGAAAGACAGAAAGAGTGATGTCCTTTTTATTAAATTAAATTATCACTCTCCCGCAAGGGATGAATCAAAATCAACATAGCCTATACCAGTGCGTCCATCCGAAGTTCTTGCAACAACGACAATCCTGTATGTGCTTCGATCATTACTTTGAACATAGCTGATTTTAGCTTTTCCCTGACCGTCAGTCATAACGGCTGGATTCCAATATAGTTGAGGGTCAAAGACCGGCATATCCTTTATCTCGGCAGATATATTGTATCCTACAGGATAATTCACATCTTGCTGAAGTCCATAAACGGTGAAAATGTTTCTTTCATCCGCTTCAGGAAGTACCTCTGCCTTTCCAGCTGTATTCATCACAACTACACCAGAGTTCCCCATAACATTGAATTGCTCTCTAAGTTTTTTACCATCATAAATGATTCCCAGTTCCATAACTTCTGTCTGCGCCAGATTTCCGGTATAGTTGGCATCTCTTGTCAACTTTCCATCGATTATAAACAATGGATCTCCATTAAGATAATAGTTGGCTTTCTTAAGTGATTTAGGATTGATTACCTGAGCCGTTCTACTGCCCTGATCACCATTAAATCTCAATGGCATCATTAGGTTCTTGGCAAACTCAGCCATAATCTCAAAGTCCTGATACTCATTTACATTGTATCGCGCTTGAAGATCAAATTCTACTTCTTCAACTTCTCCCTCATCGATGATCTGAGCTTTATCTTTAATTTTGAAATATTGGTTGATTTTTTTCCTCATTCTGCTCTTCTCGAGGTATGACTCAATCGCATCATTATAATGTAGATCGCCAGGAGTAGTATTTAGAACTACTGATTCTTCAAGCTTAGTCATGATGACAGGATGTTCAGATTGATATCCTACAAACTGTATGGATCTTTTTCCCTTGAATTCCTCCCGTGGAAGGGTAAATTTCCCATCACTTGCACTTTTAGTAAATGCAAAACTTTTATCAAGCGGAGAGTATGCTCCAATGATACTCGCTTGGATTGCTTTTCCTTCATCATCATAAAGAGTCCCTTCATAAAATAATTCAGGTGTCAATTCTTTATAATTGTTATCAATCGTGCTTTGAGATATACCAATGCCTTCATTATAACCGATGATTTCCTGGTCAACTATAGAGATTGAACAATCCGCTTTCACAGGATTGCCATTGGCATCTGAAATCGCAATTGTAGCTCCTACATTATCACCTGCAGTAGCATTACCATCCACTGAAATGTTAATTTTTAATGCATTCTCAACAGCTGTATTTGCATATGGTGGTGTGACTGAATTCTTTTCAAGATTACCACCTGAAATGTCGTTGTATATGGGTAAGAGCACTTCAGCCATTCTCACATCTTCTGCGATAGGAGTTTTACCCGTAAGGACCATAGTATAATTGTCAGAAGGAATATCAAAAGGGATCTTAAAAAATCCTGCAACCGCATCATTTTTAATTTTGATAAATGATTGGTGTATCAGTTCTTGATCACTGTTAACAATTTTCACACTTACAGTTCCTTCATCTGATACATCTGGACTGAAGTATGATTTATACCACACGGTCTCACCAGAGACATAATATGGCTTATCAAGATGGATAATGGCTTGTCCATTAATATCTGACTGCCCAAAGAGGGATATGGTGAAAATTAATAATGTTATTCTTAAAAGATTGATCATAATTATTGATGTCTATCTGTGTTTCAAATGATTATCTAACCCAATATTCAGGCTTTATGGTAGTAGAATTAGGCAGCTCTGAACAATCACAACATATCTGAGGAATGTTACACCCTCTTCCGGGAGCAACCTGTCCTGTCCATGGACAAATAGGTGTTGGATTCCCCACATCTGAAGGATCGATGAATATCCTGGCCACTTCCTGGTTGGTTGCATAAAAATATCCAAATATCTCATCGGCAACACCTTCATTGGCATTCCTGAAATTGGTTTTCAGTTTACCTACCGGAGCCTCAAACATATTTCCTGATCGCTGCACCAACTCTCCGACTTGTTCCCAATATAGCAATGATGATTCTGTCAGGCTTTCCTGAAATACGTTGATATATACACCCTTAGCAAAATTTGGCCCTACCTTAATTTCAGCAATTAGAAAGTTATCGATATTGTCATCTGATAATTCATCACCATCGACTGTCTTGATTTCTGAAAGTTCAGGGAGGGTTGTAATCCAGCAAGTCTTTGGTTCTGTTCCATCTATGGGAGCATCATCGGCTTCATATGCCACTTCAACTTCCCACCTTAACTTGGATTTTACATCAGGTGTTATATTTGATCTTAATCCCGTACTGACATATACATTAACAATGTTTTCAGTTACAGCCGTGGAATCATTTATTACAGTCCCGGTATCAAATGAGAGTCCGTCCGGTACCGGAGTTGGGAGCAAAGGTTCAAGATCAGAGATAAACTCCCTATTGTCAAAGGTTCTTACTCTAATCTGATATGACCTGCCAAAATCAATCGTCATTCTTGGATCGTTCTCTTCAATTACTGCAACATAATTTATTGTAGATGTTGCTTCAAGTTCAATGATATTACCATCCTCATCTATTAATTCAACTGACCTCACAGTTACAGGCAATCTGCTTGCTGCCGTAAAATCAAATAACCTATTGACAACAGCCTCAACAATTGATGGCTGACCTTTACTTAATTTCGCTTGAATAACTAGGGTTTCACGCTCCTTAGCAGGAACTTCCAGGTCGATGGGATCAAGACAGCCCTGTGAAAGACTCAATAATCCGATACAAACAATCCATAAAAAGTATTTCATACGTTTTTCTTTTTCATTTAATTAATCCAAAAATCAGGTTTTGTTAAACTTGAATTTGTCAATCCCAGGCAATCACAACATGGAAGACAATTGGGTTCTTTGGGCTTGAGAGGAGGACAAGCCGGACGTGGGCTCCCCACCAATGATGAATCTGCATAGACTCTTATTGTATCTATTTCAGTAGCATAGAAAAATCCAAAAACATTATCCATAGTGGATGTGTCTTCAGGAGTGATGTTGGAAAACTGAGTGCCTACCGGTTCTTCAAACATATTCCCTGTCCTTAAAACTAAAGTAGCAGCTTCTTCCCAGTATCGTAATGCTTCATCAGATAAGCTTTCTGTAAATACGGATAGATAATGTCCCTCTGCAAATAAACTCGTAATGGCCACATCATGAATCTCAAAGTCTTCAAAAGAGGCATCTGATGTAAGATTGCCATCCAATGTCCGGATGTTATTCAGATCAGATAGATTTTCTACATAGCACAACTTGCTTTCACAGTCAGTAACCCGATAAGCTTGTTTTATGGAGAATCTCAATCTTGATTTACGCTCATCTACATTGGTATCGATATTACCTGATAAGAAGAACTTTACTCTATCTTCTTCCTGATTAGGGTTTTCAGCTTGATATTCGAATCTCAATTCTTTTGCCGCCGGAACCTTCAATAATTTGTTAGGTTGCGAAATAAAAATTTGATCTCTCAGTGTTACTACTCTTATCCAATATTCATTTCCATATTCAATAGGAAAATCAGGGTCATCCAAATCTATCGTAATGGAGTAAGTATTAAGATCAGTTCTTTCAAGCATCTTTACTCCTCCATTTGTCTCGAACAATTCTACCGTCCTCACTAAAACCGGCAGCCTACTCTGAGGTGTAAAATCAAATAGGTTATTAATCCTCACATCCACCTGTGCCTCATCATTTTTTTTAATTAATTTGCCTTGAATCACAATAGTACCTTGTTCTTCCTGTGGAACATCCAAATCTATTGCATCAAGGCAACCGATGGTGATTACAACACTGGTCACTACAATAAACCAAAGAAATGACCTCAAAGAATTCAATATGTTAAAAGTTAATATCACAGAAACTCAACATTGAGTGTTAATGATGGGAATGCACTACCTAAAATTGCCAATCTGTTAGCAACAGGTCTTCCAAATCCATCTTGTGTGAAGAAGACTGAGAATGCATTCTTTCTACCGTATATATTATAAACTCCAAATGTCCAACTGGTTCTTATCTTCTGTTCTTTTTTGTACCCTTTACCAAGTGTATAAGCAAAATCCAGTCGATGATAAGCCGGAATTCTTAATTGGTTTCTCTCTGAAAAAATAGGGACGATCAGGCCTTCCTGCGTGATATAGTTTCCTATTGGTGCCGTTGTCGGTCTACCAGTACTATAAGTGAAGTTCAGCGTTAAGGTATTACGTTGATTGGGTTGATAATTCATCAAGAATGATAAATCATGCGTTTTATCAAAGTTACTTGGGAAGTATTGTCCACTATTGATCCCTTCTATCTTTCTTTCTGTTCTTGAAAGTGTATAACTGACAGATCCATTTAACTCACCTAATTTTTTCTTTGCACTCAATTCAACACCATATGCCCTACCTTCTCCAAAGAGCAGCTCAGTTTCTATGTGATCATTAACCACTAATTCTGCAAAGTCTCGGTAATCATAAAGCTGATCAATCTGTCTTCCATATACTTCAATACTGGTCTCTATGTTGTTATCATCAAAGTTCCTGAATAATCCCATAGATACATTATGAGACCTGTTAGGCTCAATGTAAGGTGTACTTAACTGCCATTGAGATGTAGGAGTAGGTGAATCTGTATTAAACACCTGGTTAATAAATTGAGCGGTACGACTATATCCTCCTTTCAAGGACAGGTTCTCTGATAATTTATACCTGAATGAAAACCTTGGTTCCAGACTGTTGTAGGATACAATTGTTCCATCCTGGATTGATGACCCTAATATCTCTTCTACCTCTGGTCTTGCCGGATTTTGATATTCATAAATATTCTGTGGCCCTAGGTACTGATAGTAAGTAAATCTTACTCCTCCCGACATCAACAACTTATCCGTAAGGCTATATTCCAGGTTAAAGAATCCGGTCAACTCCCTTGACATTTCTTCTTCCAGGATTTTTTCCTCGACTTCTGTATTATCTCCAAATGGAAATCGACTTCCTGGGTCTATCGTATATTGTATAGCTGAGGCCCCTATGTCAACCTTGAGCTCTTCATCCTTGAAGTAAGTAATCTGTTCTTTCAGCTTCACATAAGAAATATCATTGTCCAGCTGAGATCCATCAAGCCCCTGTAAATCAAACTGGGTACTCTCATAAATACTTGTTGTTGCTGAAAGATTGGAGAGGATATTATCACTAAATGAATTTTTCAACTCAAGTTGAGCCATCTTGGTGGAATATTCAAA
Organism: Saprospiraceae bacterium; assembly: GCA_013002995.1. Taxonomy (GTDB): domain Bacteria; phylum Bacteroidota; class Bacteroidia; order Chitinophagales; family Saprospiraceae; genus JABDLO01. Next base: position 18,262 of record JABDLO010000348.1, read on the forward strand.
ACCAAATTCATTATTGTAAGTGAACTTGTCTCTTGAATTATACCCTGATATTGACAATGAATTCCTGTTATTAAATCTATGTGTTATTCTGAGATTCATATCAGTAAAAAAGGCTGAACTATTTTTTACTTCGTCGACTTGAATCCGCTGTAATACCCAATCTGTATATGAGGACCTAAATCCACCAATAAATGAAGTCTTCCCATTAAGAATAGGACCCTCTGCCATTATC
>JABDLO010000349.1 GCA_013002995.1 Saprospiraceae bacterium
GTTATGGTTTCCGCTGTTTTCGACCTTCGATCCTTGATATTCCCTCCGGGTGATGACCATCCATATATTGTTCATTTTCCAACCTATGCAGCCACTGCATGGTATCATGATCAAATTCCAAATAAGAACCCGGACCTATATGCATTCCTGGATGAAGTTAGAGCATTCACAGAAAATGAGTATACCCCCGGACTTTTCAAAGGTGACCAAATATCGGACTCAGAAAAACAAGCACTTGCAACAAAGTTGGCTGCTTATACAGGCACAGATGCTGACTATTGGTTAAAAGCTGATCTCCGTGTAACAAATTCAGAATTTTTTGCAGAGGCACTTCGTGAGGATGGTAAGATTGTTGGACGTCTCGATTCACGTTTTGTGGGTATCAACCAGGATCTGATAAGCCAGACAGGTAGTCATGATCCACAGAGTTCCGCCATTTCTCCAGCATATACTGCAGGGTTCCTGGAGTATTTTCATGGAGAGTTAGGGGTTATCAAGGACCTGATGTATATGCCCTCAGCTGGTAGAAGAGAGGGATTCAAATGGGACTGGAATCATGAAGGCAACTCCAGATGGGGTACACAGGCGGCCATAAATACGGGCCCTGATATGGCACAAGCACTGTCACGGGATCCAAATATGAAAGTTCTAATCCTGAACGGTATCTATGATATTGCCACGGTTTTTATGGAGTGGAATACTCCATTAATCATCTTGGTCTGACTAAAGAGATAAAGGACAATATCATCATGGAATACTATGAAGCTGGGCATATGATGTATACTCATAATCCTTCCTTAATCAAATTCAAAGAGGATGTAGCTAAGTTTATCCTTGATACAACAGGAAAACGATAAGTATGAAGAAACTGTAAACTAGATTTAAGATTAGAACTTCCTATAATGGACATAAGATTTTAGAAATCGTTTTGGAATCTGCACTAAGATCTAGCTTTTCTCCATCGAAATTGTTGATTGTTCACCGCAAGTTTCTCCTTGATCAGGTGTCAAATTCATAAAGTTTACTCCCGAAGAAAAATAATTTGAACCTTCTGACATAATTAGCGTTAGAACATTGTTGCATATGCAATAAATATTCATATTTGCGGCCAATTTAATATTGTACGGTGAAAAGTAACGGCAGAGATCTTGATTATTATTTGATGCCCTGGTTGGGGAAGACCATGAAATACATAGATTATTTCATGGCTGATGGTCTCCGCGACCATGATATTGATCTTACCAAGACTCAAATGATAATGCTTTTCAGGTTGAAAATGGCTGACGGACAACCCCAGAATAATCTTGCATATATCACAAACCGGGACAAAGCTTCGCTGGCCAGACTTTTGACTACAATGGAAAATAAGAATCTTGTAGCAAGGATTCCGAGTAAGGAAGATGGTCGTGTGAATCTAATATACATTACCAAGCATGGTGAAGAAATGATGGAAAATGCCAAACCTATTCTCGTCAAATTGATGGATGAGATGCAAGCTGGTCTTTCCAGGGAGGATATTGAAACGGTTACAAAAGTGTTGAAGAAAATTCAAGAAAATATAAAAACTGAGGAATTGGTTGCATTAGAAACTAAATAAGAAATGAGACAAGTAATAACAATTGTAATAGGAATTGTAGTATTAGGTGCTGGCTTTTTTATAGCCCGAGGCCTTGCTTCAACTGAGAAACCAGCTCGGCCAGTAAAAGAGGCAGTGGCACAAACGGTGTTTACGGAAACCGTGAAAAATGTAGATATACCCGTGACAGTTGTAGAAAGTGGTAGCCTTATGGCAAAGAATCGAATTGATTTGTATGCCGAGGTACAAGGGGTAATGCAAACATCAGGAAAAGATTTTAAACCTGGTTCTGTTTATAGTCAGGGTGAATTAATGGTAAGTATTAGAGATAATGATTTTTATGCTCAACTTCAGGCTCAAAAAAGCACCCTTCAAAATCTTATAGCATCCGCTCTTCCGGATTTAAGACTGGATTTTCCTGAGGCTTATGAGAAGTGGGATAACTATATTCGGGATTTTGATATAAATGAACCTGTTGCACCCATTCCAGAATCTGAAAGCGATAAAGAGAAATTTTTTATCACAGGTAAAAATATCTATACGACATATTACACAACCAAGAATCTGGAAATTATATTAAGCAAGTACAGGCTAAGAGCTCCATACAATGGTATTCTTATAGATGCAATTGTTACCCCTGGATCTCTGGTCAGACCCGGTCAAAAGCTTGGTGAATTTATTGATCCATCTGTCTATGAGCTTGAAGTATCCGTGAGCAAATCACAAATGGATTATTTAGCTGTGGGGAAACGGGTAGTTGTAAGAGATCAGGATACGGCAGGGAAAAAATGGAATGGAAAAATAACCAGAATAAATGGTAAGGTCGATCCAGGTACGCAAACTGTGAAGGTGTTTATTGAGGTAAGAGGAAAGGACTTATATGAGGGGCTATTTCTGGAAGCACTAATTAATGGGCGATATGAAAAAAATGCATATGAAATAAATCGAAGCCTTCTGGTAGATGAATCCAAAGTATTTGTAGTAGAAGATAACGCCCTTCGGTTAGTTACTGTAGATCCTGTGGTATTCAATGAAAAGACAGTTATAGTGAAGGGTCTTGAAAATGGCAGGGAAATTATCTCCAAGCCTATTTCAGGGGCCTATACAGGTATGGTTGTATCAGTACTTGAAGATTAGAAGTATGAAAAACATAATAACTCATTTTATAAAGTACCCGGTAGCAGTAAATGTATTGATGCTTTCGATCATTGTACTGGGTATCGCAGGAATGCTGAATCTGAAATCATCATTTTTCCCCATTAATGAATCCAGGAATGTAACCATTAGTGTGGCCTACCCAGGAGCTTCCCCCCAGGAGATGGAAGAGGGTGTAGTGATGAAAGTCGAAGATAATTTAAGAGGACTGATCGGAATAGACAGATTTACTTCAACTTCTTCGGAGAATTCCGCTTCTATAAATGTCGAAATTCTGAAGGGATACGATATCGATGTGGTCATGCAGGACATCAAGAATGCAGTTGATCGTGTGCCAAGTTTTCCTGTAGGTATGGAACCACCCGTTATTGCAAAAGGTATCTTTCGTGCTGAGGCCATCAGGTTTGTCGTAAGCGGTGAAGAGATATCATTGAAAACTCTAAAATCCATTGCAAGAACAGTTGAATCGGATTTGCGAGCGATAGATGGGATTTCACAGGTTGAGATTTCCGGTTTCCCGGCGGAAGAGATCGAGATTGCTATAAATGAAGACATGCTTCGTACCTATAATCTTACTTTTCGCGACGTAGCCGATGCTGTGGGTAATACCAATATTCTTGTTACTGGTGGAACAATTAAAACAGAAACGGAAGATTATTTAATTAGAGTGAGCAATAGATCCTATTACGGGGACGAACTTGATTATATCGTGGTCAAATCTGACCCTTCAGGAAATACTATACGCCTCAAAGATATTGCAGAAGTAAGAGACCGATGGTCTGAGAATCCTGATCGGTTATTCTTCAATGGACAGACCTCTGTAAGAGTAGCAGTCAGCACCACTACATCAGAAGATTTAATATTGGTGTCGAAATTAGCCAAGGAGTATATTGAAGAATTTAACAGTACTCATGATAATGTACAGTTAAGTGTTGTCAGTGATAATTCAATCACAATTTTACAGCGGACAGAATTACTTCTAAAAAATGGAGGACAAGGGATATTCCTGGTTCTTATATTTCTAGCTCTATTTCTAAAACCACGATTGGCCTTTTGGGTAGCTATAGGTATACCTATATCATTTTTTGGAATGTTTATTCTTGCAGGATATCTGGGAGTTACGATCAACGTTCTTTCCCTTTTCGGGATGATCATTGTGATAGGTATTCTTGTTGATGATGGGATTGTGATCTCGGAGAATATATTTCATCATTATGAAAAAGGTAAGAACCGTGTTCAAGCGGCAATTGATGGAACCTTAGAAGTTGTTTCTCCTATAACTACGGCCATTCTTACCACCATTATTGCTTTTTCCACATTCTTTTTTCTTGATGGGAGGGTAGGTGAGTTCTTTGGGGAGGTAGCGATTGTAGTAATACTAACACTAGGGATTTCTTTGATAGAGGCTCTCATCATTTTGCCTGCTCATATTGCCCATTCAAAAGCTCTTACTAAAGAGCAAAAAACTTACTGGTTCAATAGAAAAGCAGATCAGTTTATTACATGGATGCGTGATCATTTGTATGGACCCAGTTTTGCATTTTTCCTAAGAAATAAATTTCTCGGCTTCGCGATTCCAATCACTCTGCTGATTATTACTGTCGGGGGTATGGCAGGAGGGATCATTAGG
>JABDLO010000107.1 GCA_013002995.1 Saprospiraceae bacterium
GGACAGGATGGAGAGAAGAGGACTTATTGGAATCACGAGATGCAGAAAGTTTTAAATATGATGCTGCCATTCATTACAGGCTGAATGATAACTTAGAAGCCAACTTCAGCTACAAGTATGGAAGTGGATCAACAGTCTATCAAGGAAGTGAAAGGTATGCATTAAGAGATTTTGTGCAAGAGTTCACAAAATTTGAATTAAATGCTGCTGATTGGAATATAAGAGCATATCAATCTGCTACTGATGATGGAGACTCTTATAATATGACGGCTTTAGGTGCATTCGTGAATGAAGGATTATTTCCATCCCTTTATGAAACATCTCTTGAAGTAGCACCAGGTGTCACCCTTCCAGTACCGGGAGGATGGGCAGTTGCCGCCAATTTGGCCAATCAGGGAGCCCTGAGCCTGTTACTTGGAGTACCTGCTAATGATGCTGCCGCTGCAAAAGCATTTGCAGATGCCGGAGGTACTTCTTTATTAAATGATGCTCAGAAAAGTCTTTTAGTTCCAGGATTGGCTCAGCAACTTGGTGTTCCAATTCCATTCGCTCAATTACTTGTAGAGCAGGCAGGAGGAAATGCAAGGCCCGAGCCTGGATCACCAGAATTCAATCAATTAGTCGAGCAAGTTAGGACAGGGTTATTCCAAAGAGGAGGTGCCGGTTTCATTGATGACTCTAAATTGAGACACGTAGAAGGAAATTACAATCTTAGTTCTTTATTCGATGATAAACTTGGTGTTCAAGTCGGAGCTAATTATAGACAATATGATCTATACACAGAAGGGACAATCTTCAATGAGGATCCTGATGGAGATGGAGTATTTGAAAGAATCAAAATCGGTGAATATGGAGGTTACCTTCAATTGACCAAAAAACTCGCTGATGAAAGGGTAAAGTTTACCGGGTCCTTGAGATATGATAAGAATGAAAACTTTGATGGTCAGGTTACTCCGAGATTATCTTTGGTATATACTTTAGGTGAAAACAGAAATCACAACTTTAGAGCTTCATACCAGACTGGTTTCAGAAATCCTACTACACAAGGTCAGTTTATTTACTTCCCCACTACCAATATCCTTCTTGGAGGTACAAGAGCAAATGCTGAGCGTTACGGAATATTTGAGGGTGGAGCATGGTCAGAAGATTCATATATAAGCTTCTTACAATCAGGAAACGAATCAGATCTACAGACTATTGATCTTGACTATGTGCAGCCAGAACATTTATCCTCGTTTGAATTTGGATACAAAGGAATCACCAATAGAAAATTGTTCTTTGATGCCAATGTTTATTATAGCGTCTATAAAGACTTTATCACCCAGGATAATGTAATCAGTAAGGAAGATACTGACCACCAAGGAAGATTGTTACCGGCCGGAACAACATTTAGGCCATACTTCAATGCTCCTATCGACATTGATGCATATGGATTTACTGCTGGATTGGAATATATCATTAACAGGAACTGGAAAGTTACAGGTAATTATACCTACAATGACTTCTCTTTTGATTCTGACAATTTACCTGCAGGTTTTGAAGGATTTGATCCTGGATTTAATACTCCTACTACAAAGATCAATATCGGCTTATTCAATCGTAAGTTCCTGGACAACTTCTCATTCGGAGCTAACTTTAAATACCAGAATGAATTTTATTGGTTTGGTTCTTTTGGAGAAGGCACCATTCCTGCATTCAGCACGGTTGATGCACAGATCAGCTACAAGCTAAAATCTGCTAAATCAATGATCAAAGCAGGAGTTAACAATCTATTAAACGAACAGTTTGTCACTAATTACGGTGGACCTACTATCGGTAGAATTTACCACCTGACCATTACATACGATCAGTTTTCTAACTGATAGAGGCACGCATCGATACAAAACACACGATAAAGAGGTTGTTTCATTATGAGACAACCTCTTTTTATTTGCCCGCTCAATTGAATTTACCATGGAATCAAGCCTTTAGACGACATCTATAAGCCAAAAATGTCTCTCTGAAAATGATGTATAGTTAAAAATACAGTTCAATTGACTCAAATTACCACAAAGCTTTATTCCCCAGTTATTTATAAGGACAAGACACTTCATTTAACTGCCCGAAAACGAACCCTTACGAATTTTATTTTTATTTATTGCGCAAATACATGACATTTTACTATAAAATCTGAAAATAAATTGCTATTTTATAACGGCGAAAGAGTCAATACCGCAGAAGTATTGGAGTATTTATTAACTAAATCTAATCAATATGAATGCATTTAAATTCACGTACTGGATAGCAACAGTGGTAATGGCTATCCTTATTATCTCCTCAATTTTTCTTAATATCTTCAAGTATGAAGGGGTTTCAATTTTCTATGAAAGCCTTGGGTTTCCGATATGGTTGATATACATATCATGCATGTTGAAAGTAGTTGGACTTATTGCAATATTCTCAAGAAAATCAGATATGATCAAGGAATGGTCATATGCTGGATTTTTCTTTATTGCAATAATGGCTTTTTCAGCACACCAAATCGCACAGGATGGGAATGGAGAATTTGCCTTAATCGCAGCAATAGCTGTTATGGTATCCAGGATATTTGAGGAAAAAGTTTATCCGGAGAAATCCGATCACGTAACTACTGCTATGGCATAACTTTTACTAAACTAAAGATCCATTCTTAACCTTAAATTGATCCTTCTCGACGTTAGGAAGTTGGGAATGGCATACTGTGTATTGGTTATTGTTTTTATCCAGGTATTAGAAGCAACGTTGGAAATATCCATGAGGTTAAATACCTCAAGGCTTACCCATGCATTCCTTGTAAAACTGAAAGGATTACTTCTGGCTCTTTTCTCATGTCCTTCACTCCACAATTGATAGGAAAAACCTATATCAATTCTATGGTACGACTTGAACCGATAGGTATTTCGATATACATCATTGTTTTCTCTAAGACCGAAAGGTAGACCGGCCCCCAATGATAAATTCAGATTGACCTTAAAGTTTTCATTCCTGGGTAAATAATCCTGAAAATACATAGACAAGTTAAACAACCGATCTGTAGGTCTTGGAACACTGTTTACTTCTCTCCCTTCTGTTTCACCTCTTTCACGCCTCATGTGCTGAATATCAGTGAGGTTTTCCCTTGCAGATAAGATGGACAGGTTTACCCAGGATTCAGCACCCGGAACGAATTCTCCGTTTACCCTGATATCCCAACCTATAACACTTCCCGATGCATCATTTTCACCTGAATATCTAATCTTGACATTGTCCAGGTCATAGGATATTAGATTATCTAATTTTTTGTAATAAATTTCTGATATGAGTCTGAAAGGTTTTTTACTGATTTTTTCCCAGATAAAGTCATATGATATTCCACCTACCAGATGAAGAGATCTTTGAGATTTTAAATCAGGATTCAATGTTCCATCTAGTCTCCTCATTTCTCTATAGAATGGAGATTGGTAATAAACACCTCCTGCAAGCTTATATGCGACACTGGACTCTCCTCCGGAAGGTTTATACAACAACTGAAATCGAGGACTTACAATTAGCTCTTCGTTTAATTGAGAATATTTCACCCGGACACCTCCTGTCATTTTTAATTCCCGATTATCCTGCTTGATGGAAGTATATGAATTCTGGAGATAAAATTCATACCTGGAGTTGTCGATGACATTTTCAGATCTTACAAAATTCCTCAACTGCACTTCATTTTCATCGTAAGGAAGGCTATACCCTGCTGAGTCAAGTCGTTCCCATTCATGAATAAGGTCATCAAACTCTTCCCTTTGATATTTTAAGCCCCACTGAATGAAGTGAGTAGATTCATTGTCAGTCTGTAATTCTATTCCTCCCTTGTGATGGATATTGTATACGTTACTAAAGAGATAATTCCTGGCATAATTATGCTGAATCCCGGTTCCCAGTAAGGCGACTTCTGTACCGATGTTGTCAGCCCCCAGGTCTGTTTCAATCTGGGCCAATCTATATCCACCTATAATGTCAAAT
>JABDLO010000115.1 GCA_013002995.1 Saprospiraceae bacterium
GGAGAAGCTTCAGCAGCAATGGGCAATACCACGACAGCTTCAGGAATGAACTCTGCATCATTAGGATCAAGATCTATTGCCTCCGGAGACAATTCAACTTCCATTGGCTATTTCACTGTGGCTAGCGGGATATCTTCAGTCGCAATTGGCGACAATGCTGATGCTATAGGTCATTCTTCCATTGCAATTGGATATCAATCTACAGCCAATGGGGATTCATCTGTTGTTATTGGAAGAAATAGTAATGCAAATGGTACCAACTCTTTTGCTACTGGATATTATAATACTTCCGGAGGCACAGCATCAATGTCAGCAGGATATAACAATACAGCTTCTGGAGATTTTGCATTTGCAGGGGGTGACACCAATACTGCAAGTGGTGAAGCTTCAGCAGCATTTGGACAGAATACACAGGCAACTGACGATTATGCAGTAGCATTGGGTAAAGGTACAACAGCAAGTGGTGTCGCTTCACTTGTTGCAGGTCATAATTCAACAGCAGGAGGATATGCCTCATTTGCCATTGGGAATAATTCTTCTGCCAGCGCAAACTACAGTATGGCAGCAGGTGAACACACAGAAGCTCAAGGTAGATCTTCTTTTGCTATGGGGGCATATGTCACCGCATATTCCGGATATGAAACAGTATTTGGAAGATACAATACTTCATATACTCCCCAATCAACTTCAGGTTGGGATGGACAAGACAGGTTGTTCACAATTGGAAATGGTACAAGTAGTGGCTCGAGAAGTGATGCATTGGTCATTCTTAAAAATGGGAAGATTGGGATTAATACTGCTTCTCCGAATTCAAGATTGACCATTATTGGAGATGAGAATACCGGTTCTATTGGAGCATTGGAAGTTGGTACAAATGGAAGTACAGATCGGATTTTCTTTGATGGTGATGAAATAGACAGTAATAATGCTCTTTTTATAAATGCCAATACATCAGCTCCTGTAGCCATCGGATCTCATGACATAGCTAATGGTTACATGGTCAGTGTCGGTGGAAAAATGATAGCTGAAGAGGTCAGAGTACAACTTAAAACAGCATGGCCGGATTATGTATTTCATAAGGACTATGCATTACCAACTTTAGGTCAGGTTGATCAATATATTAAGGAGAATAAACATCTACCGGGAATTCCATCAGCCAATGAGATTGAGGAGACAGGGTTGCACCTTGGCGAAATGGAGGTTAAGCTGATGGAGAAAATAGAAGAATTAACACTTTACTTCATTGAACTTGATCAAAGACTCAAAAAGCTTGAATCAATAAAAGCCGGGAACAATGAATAATAGGTTTAGAAATTTCATTTTATCACTGCTTATTGTAATGGTATCTGTAACAATAGGATTTACTCAGTCATCTATCACCAAAGATGGAAGCCTTGCTCCTCCAGCAACCATCTATTATGTTAAGGGATCAGCTGGACAGGTATTCCATATCAATGATACCAGTGGATATGTAGGGATAGGATTAATGGGCACTTTATCTGATTTAGAGGTGAATGGAACCTTAAAGATTGAATCACTGCTCAATGGATCATTATCTGATAAACTTGCTACATTCAATACAGGTGGAGGTCTGGTGAATGGAAAAAGTTCCAATGGCCTCGCGATGGGAATTCCTCACTTTACGACCATTAATAATCTTACCGGTAATAATCCGGGTGATTTATTTTCTGACGATTTCATATTTGGTTCCAATCAATTAAATCATGACTCCAATCCAAATCATTATTCTAGATTTTTGTTCGACAAATCAAAAGCTGGTTTACGTGCAGGGTATGTTGAAAATTTAAAATGGAACACAGATTCGATTGGAACGAATTCAGTGGCTTTGGGATTCAATGTTAAAGCCAATGCTGAAACTGCAACTTCAATAGGGAATAACTCAACATCCTCTTCTGCACGTTCAACTGCATTTGGAAGCAATAATGTATCAAGTGGAACCGAATCATTTTCATTTGGTTCTGAAAATAGATCTGCCTGGGCTTACAGCTTCGTTGCGGGACATGATAATTACGGTAACCGGACTCATGCCAAGATATTCGGAAGTGAAAATTCCGTCAATAGCATTCAATCCATTGCGATGGGGCATGGCAATATTATGAATCAGGCGTATACTTTTGGACTTGGAAGCAATAATACATCTGGTCAACCCAATGTTACTCTTGTAGGAATGAACAATTCTTCAATCGGTAGTTCATCTTTAGTTGCAGGCAGAAATAATACTTGTAGTGGAATAGCTTCTATGGTTTTTGGTGATAGCATCAATATGCTGGGATACCAATCTGTGGCGATAGGATCCAAGTTGAGCACTAATGCCAGTTTTGTCAGTGCATTTGGATATAAATCCAGGTCCATACAAAATTATTCCATTGCTTCAGGTGATTCTACAGAAGCATCGGGACTCTATTCCTCAGCTTTCGGTAAAGGGTCTGTGGCTAGCGGATGGTCTACCATTGCAGCTGGTGATTCCTCACTAGCATCCGGAAGAACTTCCATGGCGATAGGTGATCATATGGTTGCTAAGTCCGCTTATGAAATTGCATTTGGAACCCATAATTCTGATTATTCGCCCTCCAGTACTTTCAATTGGAATAACAATGATCGTTTATTCACTGTCGGAAGAGGTCCTATCGGATTAGCACCGTATGATGCTTTTATAATCAAAAAAGATGGAAAGGTAGTCATTGATGGCAATACATTTAATTCTCAATTAAAAGTAACCGGATATGAAAATGACGGCACCATCGGTACCCTTGAAATTATTTCAGAAGGATCTACTGATACACTCAGGATTGATGGGAATGAAATTGATGGGATAAATGCTTTTGTACTCAATGCCAATAGCAAACAATTTATTGGTATAGGTACGGATAGTATTGCTGCCGGATATCAACTGGGAATCGGAGGTGATATCGCTGTTGAAGAGGTGAGAAGCCAACTCCAAAATAAATGGCCCGATTATGTATTCCAGGAGGGATATAAGATACCCACATCAACTCATCTGGCAGAATATATCTGTGAGCACGGACATCTCCCGGGAATACCATCTGCAGAAGAAATAAAGAAAGATGGACTTGATCTGGGAGAAATGCAACGGTTGATGCTGGAAAAGATTGAAGAGTTAACGCTTGCCATTATTGAAATGGAGAAGAAAGTAAAAGTTTTAGAAGCTGAAGCAAAAAAAATTAAAAGCAATGAAGATTAAAATCTTTTATATCACCTGTTTAATAATTTTTATAAATGTACCTGGAATTACACAGACGTATAGATCATCCAGTTCAATTTCTACTAAAGCTAACGCAAGAATTCATTCTATAGAAAATGGACTTACTATTAGTAAAAGTCAAAATCCTATCATGCAATTTGACATCAACAAATTAATGCAGCAGGAATTCATATTAACCAGTACTGAAGGGGTTTCACATAGATTTAAAGCTGATACTATTATCCAAAGAAAGAATGGCTTACTTTCCTGGGTTGGAAAAAATATTAGCACGGGAGATTTTGTCAATTATGTCATAAACAAAGACTTGAAATCATTTAATGGTTCTTTGGTTTTAGGAAATCACGCTTACGAGGTATTTGGGATAGATCCAGGTGTCTCATTGTTAGTGCATTATAACTCATTTTCAAACCTAGTATGCGGAACCAATCCACCTCCCTTTCTTTCTACAATTCCTAGGCAGAAAAAAACAGAAAGAATGTCAGGACAGGATTGTAACCTTAGGGGAATATTTGCATATACCCCAGCTGTGAAGTCTTCTGTACTAGATATCAGAGGATTGATCCAGGCAGCCATTGATTACACTAATCTTGCTTATGACAATAGTTTGATCGATTTCCATCTGGAAGCTGCCGTGATGTATGAGACCAATTATGTTGAGACTGGTGTAGATGTAGGAACATGTTGGATAGATGGGTTAGGATATCCGAGTACTTCTCAAGATTTGTGTAGGTTTCATCACATTGGTGATGGCTGGATGGATGAAGTTCATGATTATAGAGACCAATATAAAGCGGATGTTTGCATTTTATTTATTAGCATGTTGGCGGGCAGAGGTGGTCAATCATTCCTCCCACCAATAATCAATGGTGGGGAAGCTTTTGCTGTTTGCGTGTTTAATAATACCATATCAACTACTGCTCATGAAATAGGGCATATTCAAGGTTGTCATCATGATTATGCGCTTGATCCGACTGCAACCAATAATCATGGATATGTGCACATTGGAGCGACTTTAGAAGAGTCATTTCACACAGTTATGGCTTACCCTAATCAATGTGTCAACAATTTTGGATCTGCATGTAGAGAAATCCCTTACTTTTCTCACCCGGACATTTTCTTTGAAGGAGTTCCAATTGGAGAAAATGATCCGCTAGATATCGACGGAGCCAAAAATGCCATCAATATCATGAACCAAAAAGCCTTAGTTAATGGATTCAGGGATTATCCTGCATTCAATACTTTGCCTTCAACGACTATACCAAGCGAAACTTTTGCCTACCCTATTGCTTCTACTGAATTAGGAAACTTAACAACTTATGTTATTGAAGACAGTAGTACTGTCCATTTTAGTTCTGAGAACTATATCACTCTACGACCTGGCTTTCAATCCCAGGAAGGAGCGTTTTTTGAAGGAAAAATTGATGCTTTTTGTACTCCGCCTTTTGTTTCCCCAAATTCAAGATGCACGGAGTTTGGCTATAGCCTGGACATGCATGGAGACTTTGCAGTGATTGGCGATCCTATAGATAATACATGGGGGCCGGAAGCAGGTAAAGTTTATCTTTTTGAAAAAACCGAAATAGGTTGGAAATTCAGGAATAATATTTATTCTCCACTTAGTCAAGAAGGAGATAGATTTGGCCATAGTGTTGCTATCCATGATTCATTAATTATTATAGGAGCTCCATTTAAAGATGGTTCTCAACCTGGAGGAGGAAGAGCCTACATATTTAGTATTCAAGAAGATTCAACAATCATTGAAGAAAAATCATGGATCAATGTAGGAGTATCAGGTTCACAAGACAAATTTGGCTTTGCTGTTGATATATATGGAAATCGAGCTGTGGTAGGTAGTCCCGGAGACAGTGAACATGGCACAAATTCAGGCAGTGTAACTGCTTACTATAAGGCAGGTGGTTCATGGTTTTTGTCATCTGAATATTTCGTTCCAGGTGAAGATCCTGGTGATGAACTTGGATATAGCGTAGCAATAGATTATTATAGAATAGCTGCAGGGGTACCTGGATTCGATTCTATCCATCCCGATCAAGGTAAGGTTTCAACTTTTGTGAGCATTGCAAACAATTACACTTACTTTAATGATGCTTATAATAAAGACCTGCCTGCTTATTCAAGACTAGGTCATGATATAGATAATTATGGTATTAGATTAATTGCGGGAGCTCCAGGTGATAGCCGTAAAGGGCTACAGAGTGGGTCGGCACACGTTTTCAGACAATCAGGTACAATCTTCTTCCAAGAGGAAATTTTAATACCAGATGACCTCAACCCATTTGACAGGTTTGGCTATTCAGTTGCAATTGATTCTTCAGATGCCATTGTTGGGGCACCGAAAAAATCAGTAGTAGCAGAAACAGCAAGAAAAGTATATACCTACTCCAGAGATGGTACATTATGGTCATCTGAAAACACATTACAGCAACTTTCTCCATTAAATGCCATGTATGCCCATAGCATAAGCATCAGTGATAGTGTTACAATTGTTTCAGCCCTTTCTGATTTTCCAATCTGTGATATTAAAGGAGCTGTATATTCCTACATTCAAGCACCTACAGGTTTCTGGATCCTTGAACCTGGTGATCTCGAAGCTTCTGCAAGGCAGATTGATACTAAATTAAATTCAAGACAAGATGAAGGGATCCGAAGAGAATAATCCGGATCCCATCAGAAATTTTATACGTTAATTTAATCTTTCAAAGATCCCTGCAATACCCTGACCACCACCTACACATGCGGTAACCATTCCGTATTTCTGATCTCTCCTTCTCATTTCATTGAGCAATTGAATGGATAACTTTGCACCGGTACATCCGAGTGGATGGCCTAAAGCTATGGCACCTCCGTTGACATTGATGATGTCAGGATTCAATCCTCCTTCCTTGATTACAGCCAATGCCTGAGTAGCAAATGCCTCATTCAACTCTATCTGTTCAATATCATTCAGTTGCAATCCTGCTTGCTTCAATGCTTTAGGTATCGCAACACAAGGACCGATTCCCATGTACAAGGGATCTACTCCACCGACTGAACAAGAAACCAATCTTGCAATCGGCTCTAAATTGAGTTGTTTCACCATCTCCTCACTCACCACGAGTACAAATGCAGCTCCATCACTGGTCTGTGAAGAATTCCCGGCAGTCACAATACCCCCATTTTTGAAGGCTGGCCTCAATCTGGCCAATCCTTCCATGCTGGTACCTCTCCGTACTCCCTCATCTGTATCCACTAAATGACTGCTCTCTACCCTTTTCCCGTCTTTTACAAATACATCCTTCACCTCTATTGGCACGATTTCATCTTTAAACTTACCTCCATCGATGGCTGCTTCTGCATTGGCATGTGACTTCACTGCAAATTGATCTGCCTGCTCTCTTGTGATCTCCCATTTCTTGGCGACTGCTTCAGCAGTAGCTCCCATACTCACATGGTAATTGAGGTTCTCCATAGCTGCCTGGTAAGAAGGAGCCATCTTATAACCCACCATTGGGATCAGACTCATGCTTTCTACACCACCAGCCACATAGATGTGTCCCATACCCGCTGCAATCTTTGCAGTAGCGATAGAGATGGTCTCTAATCCGGATGCACAGTATCGATTAACGGTCATTCCCGGTACTTCTTTACCGAGTGCCCTTGCACCAATATTCCTGCCGATCTGAAGGCCTTGTTCTCCTTCAGGATTGGCACAACCGACAATGACATCATCCACCAATTTGGGGTCCAATGCCGGAACCTGGGATACCAGGTGCTTAATAATATCTACCCCGAGATCATCGGATCGGTAGTTTCTGAATCCACCCTTTTTTGCTTTTCCTACGGCTGAGCGGAAGCCGGCTATGATATATGCGTTCATCTTTTTTTCTTTGAAGACTATGAGACTTCGAGAGTAAAGACCTCGAGACCTACATAGCTATTAATGAGTAAAATATTAGTAATAAAATAAATTTCGGATTGAAACGGTTGTCTTTTTTTAGTTTAGAAATAAAACTTAATAACATTCGCTTCAATTCATCTGTATTTTGAATTAAAAGATCGAGCTTTTGGTCTGATAAATATTCTAAGTCGTTGGATAAAAAACATTGAGTTTCCACCTCACATAAAGACCCCAGAGAGATAAATAAATATTTAAGAAACTGTGCATCACTTTCATATCCACTGCCCTCTGCAATATTTGAGACGATTGAAACTGAAGCTCTTCGGATTTGATTTTTTAAACCATAATTCTCAGATTTTGGAAAATCACTACTAACAATATAAATCTCCTTAGTAAGTTTCCTTGCCTCCTGCCAAATCTTCAATTTCTGATAATCATGCTTCATTATACTCAAATATTGCTTTTTATTTATCCCGAGGTCTCGATCTCCCGAAGTCTCGGAGTCTAATTCCTCAACGGCTTATTATTCATCAGCATATACTGAATCCTGTCCAGTGTCTTCTGGTTACCGAGTAATTGCAAGAATGCTTCTCGCTCGATGTCCAGTAAGTATTGCTCTGAAACTTTCTGCTCAGAAGTGAGATCTCCTCCACACAATACATAAGCAACTTTTCTGGCGATTTCTACATCGTAATCACTCATATATTTGCCCAGATAGAATTCATTGATGGCCGTGTATAATGTAGCCAATCCTCCCCGACCTAATACGGTAGCTTCTTTAGGTACAGGTGGTGTGTATTCTTCTGAAAGTTGCAATACCTTTTTCTTCGCTTCATGAAGAACTCTTGAAGTATTCACTTCTACAGCATCTCTTTCTTTCACCAAACTTCCATACTTGAATCCTTCATACGCAGATGTCGCTACACTGGCTGTTGCAATGGCTTTCAACTTTTCTATTAATGTAGGGATCTTCACGTCACCTTCAAAGTAAGATTCCGATGCCCTTAAAGCGAATTCCTTCGTTCCACCACCACCGGGGATCAATCCAACTCCTACTTCAACCAATCCTATGTATGATTCAGCAGCACAAACGGCGGCATCTGTATGCATCAATATTTCACATCCTCCACCGAATACATATCCCTGAGTTGCAGTTACAATAGGCACCTTGCTATATCGCATCTGCATATTGATCTGTTGGAAGCCGTCAACCATCTTTTCGAGGGTATCAAAATCCTTCTGCATGGCGTACATCCCTACTGCCATCAGGTTGGCCCCTACAGAGAAATTTTTGTCATTATTTCCGATGACAATACCATTCCATCCTTCCTCTTCAGCAATTCTTAGAGATTCCATTAAACCCATTCCGGTTCCATCACCTATGGTATTGGATTTGGAAGTAAATTCAAAACATAAGACTCCGTCGCCAATGTCATGCAATTCACATTCTGCATTGCTATATACAGGTTCTTTACCTAAATTAGCCAGTACAATGGCTGATTCAGATCCGGGAACCATCTGGTATTCACCAGAATCCCTGTCATAATATTGTTGCTTTCCTTCTTCCACTTTGTAGAAAGCCGTATGGCCGTTACTCACCATATCTTTCACCCATTGAGGAATGGATTCTCCATTGGCTACCGCCATTGCAATTCCTTCTTCAACACCCATCATATCCCAATATTCAAATGGGCCATACTCCCAGGCATAACCTGCTTTCATAGCATGATCAATACTGTAAATATTGTCAGATATTTCTGGAATACGATTGGAAGCATAGGCAATCAATCCCAGCATATAATCTTTGACAAATTGGCCACCCTTATCATCTGATTTCATCATCTCACTCAACCGCTTGTCCATCTTCTCCACCTTCTTGGCAATTCCTAGTGCAGGAAGATTGGGCCTCTGTGTAGGCTCATATTCCAATGTCTCCAGGTTCAATCCAAGGATGACCCTCCTACCTTTTGCATCTCTTTCCTTGGTCTTTCTGTAAAATCCCTGACCACTCTTATCTCCAAAGAATTTATTCTCTAAAAGGAATTCCATATACTTTGGAGTACCTCTTTCAGAAGCCACTTTCACATATTCATCATCAGGACAGTTATCAATAACTCCCTTTGTGACTTTTACACTGGTATCAATTCCTACAAGGTCCTGTAATCTGAATGATCCTGTCTTAGGCCACCCTATGGCTGGACCGGTAAGTTTGTCAACTTCAGAAATATTCAACCCATACTTATCTGTCAATTCTAGCACTTTATTACCAGAGAAAAAACCAATTCTATTGGCTATAAAAGCAGGAGTGTCTTTACATAATACTGTCTGCTTTCCAAGGTAGACACTTCCATAATGCATGAAAAAATCTACAACTCCCTGATCAGTACCTTCATGAGGAATGATTTCCAGCAATTTCATGTACCTC
>JABDLO010000121.1 GCA_013002995.1 Saprospiraceae bacterium
TAACCCTTGATCTTCCGATTATCAGAGAGCATCCGACATGGTTACAATTGGTCAATTATCTGGCACTTGCATTAATTGACATAAGCTATTTCCAGTTTATCAGACACTTTTTGGATTTAGAAACCAACGATGAAAAATGGAATAAGTGGTTTAAGAGAATTATCCAATTGAAGATACTTTTCTACATTGCTATAACCTCTTTTCATTACATCACTTACAATGAACCACTGGCAGATAGCATACTTTCTATCTTTCTAGTATCCGGATTTTTATTTACCATCATATTTATCAGTTTCCTTTATCGAAAGAAAGAGGTAAGAAGAAAGCTGGTTCTTGCAGGTACCATCATTATATTTCTGGCAATTGTTTTGAATGCGGTATCTATCATTCAAGGTAAAGGGTTATGGACTTTATTTACAGAAGCTGGCCTTGGATTGGAGATCATTCTGTTCTCTTTTGCTCTTGCTTACAGGATGAAAGTGCTCAGGCAGGAAGAACAGAAAGCGAAAACGATCAGGGAGATTGACGCCCTAAAGAACAAATTCTTTACAAATATCAGCCATGAATTCAGAACTCCTTTAACCATCATCAATGGGGTGACAGAAATCGGCAAAGAGAAAATCAAAAGCCTTGATACCGCAGGACTTCACCAGTCTATGACCAAGATTAAAAACCAAAGTGATAAATTGCTAAACCTTGTGAACCAGGTACTGGGATTGACCAAGCTTGAGACAAAATCAATGAAATTATCAACCAGGAGAATTCCTTTGATTCATTGGGTAGAAATGGTTGTTTCTGAATTTGATGAATATGCAACCCAAAAAGACATTAATCTCAGATTTCATTCTGATATCCCTGCATGTGACACTGAAGTGGACGATAGGCAATTGAAAACGGTAGTCACCAATTTCTTATCCAATGCACTAAAATTTACAGAACCCGGAGGCACGATAAAAGTTGGCTGTAATCGTGAAAAAAGTGATCAAGTCGAAGGAATAGTAATATCAGTTAAAGACTCAGGAATTGGAATTCATGAAAGTGACCTGACACGGATATTCGATCGATATTATCAAGCCGATGATGAAAGAGCAATTGTGCATTCCGGAATGGGAGTTGGATTGTCCATGTCTAAAGAAATTGTGGAACTGATGGGAGGCAAAATCGAAGTGGAGAGCAAATTGAATGAAGGAACAGTCTTTTCAATCTGGCTGCCTTTGAAGATGCTTCCAATCGGAGATGTTGATGGGCACGAACCTATGCCTGATGAAAAGAAAACGGCTCTGCCGATATTATCAGAATTGCCTGGAGAAGAAAAACCCATCATCCTGATCATCGATGACCATCCCGAGATGGTGGAGCTGTTGAGTGAGATGTTATCCAATGATTTTTCCCTGATCAAGGCTTACCAGGGAGAAGAAGGACTTCAGAAAGCATTGGAACATATTCCTGATATCATCATTGCCGATGTTATGATGCCTGTAATGGATGGACTCGAATTGTGTGAAAAGCTGAAATCCAATGTTCGGACTAATCACATTCCTGTCATTCTTCTTACGGCAAAAACAGAAAATCAAGACCGGATTAAAGGATATAAGAAGGGTGCTGATGTATATCTAACAAAGCCATTTGAAAAGCAAGAACTTCTGATCATCATTAATAATTTATATGCTCTGAGAAAGACTCTTCAGGAAAAGTATAGTCATTTCACCTTTATCGAAGACAAGGAGAAAATTAAAACGGATGATTCATTCATTCATCAAGTTCATCAGATTTTGGAAGAAAATTTATCAGATGCAGATTTGTCCGTTGAAGCAATGGCAAAGAAGCTCTTTATGTCTCGCATGCAATTGCACAGAAAGATCAAAGCCATTTCTGATAAATCAGCAAGCCACTACATCAGAAGTTATAGACTCCATAAATCGAGACTTTTGTTGAAGGACCTCAATGCAAGTATTAGTGATGTTGCATATGATGTAGGTTTTCAATCTCCTAATTATTTCAGTAGATCCTTCAATCAGGAATTTGGAATCACTCCCAGTGATTTCAGAGCTTCAATAGCTTAGCAGACCCTAATGTTACATTGTTGCTATTCCATGTTACATATTTGAACACCAATCTTCAATTGGTTACAAAATTGTGATGAATGGTTACATCTATCCTTACACCTCATGGCTTATTCTTCCACCTTGCAAGTAATTCATTAATACCTATTTATTCACCGGCTTATTCAAGCCATAAAACACTAAGCCATGAAAAAATTATTAAACCTGATATTCGCTTGTACTGCATTATTAATGATTGCGGCATGCGGAGATGATCTGCCTGAACCTACATGTGAAGAACAGATCGTTGATTTAAAACTAAACGAATACACCGTTCTTGGAAGCCATAATAGCTATAGAATTAAAACTCCGGACCATATTATGGGATTTATGAAAAGCCAAAGTGAGTTATTACCTGAGGATTTTGATCCTGATTCCTGGGATTATGATCATGTACCGATTTTTAATCAACTGGACTATTTCGATATAAGAAGTATAGAGTTGGATGTTTATAGGGATCCGGATGGCGGATTATTTTACAACCGCATGGGTGATGCCATGATGGGATTGGATTATGAATCACATGAAGCCAAGCTTAAAGAACCTGGATTGAAGATCCTTCATTTTCCGGATTTTGACTATGAATCATGGTATCTCACTTTCAAAGATGCTTTGAGAGATATCAAGGCATGGTCCAGAGCACATCCTTGGCACTTACCAATTACAGTCCTGGTGGAAGCCAAAGAAGATAATCCAGATGCGATGTTACCGGGTTTTGGACTTACCAAAACACTTCCTTTCTCCGGAAACAGTGTGGAAGAGATAGAAAATGAGATCAATGAAGTCTTTGATGGAGATATGGAAAGGATATTAAGACCTGATGATGTGAGAGGTACAAATAATACATTGAAGTCAGCCGTTAAGAGTGGAGCCTGGCCTACCATCGATAAGTCAAAAGGTAAATTGATTTTTGTATTGATGGCAAGTGAATCTGTTAAAAACAACTACGCTCGAGGACATTACTCCTTAAGGAATAGAAATATGTTCATATTTGCTGAGCCATGGCAAGATGAAGCTGCTTTCCTTAAAATTGATGACCCGGTTGCCAACTTTAATGAAATACGAGATTATGTAAATCAGGGATTTATTGTAAGGACCCAAGCAGACGCAGACACCTATGAAGCCCGATCAGGAGATACGTACAGAAGAGATCAGGCCTTCGCTTCAGGTGCTCAGATCATCTGTACAGATTATTATCAATCTGACGTAAGAGCCAAGAGCAGTGCAGGGTGGAGTGACTACTCAGTTGATTTTCCTAATAATCAGATAGCCTTGATCAATGGATTGGTTGCACCTACGATTGAAGGCGGATGTGAAATTGAAGAGTTCAGATAGACTAATAAATTAATATTATGGCTACTCCCCATGTGCTTTCTTTGAAGCGCCTGGGGAGTTTTCATTTGCTGTTTTCTATTAAGAAAAAATTCTTGTTCAATTTACTTAAGGCAACAGCGGATGTCAGTTGCGGCTACTCCCGGTTGGGACGGGGATTTCCATTTAGAATGAGGGGAGAAAAGTAAAGCTGATGAAACTCTTATAGAAAATAGTCAAAATTGCAATAACCCTTTAAGAGCTTTGAGCTCTTAAAGGATGATTTTCAAGAAAACCTTTAAATGCAAAAAGCAAGAATATTAAAGCTGTAATTAAGAAAAACTGATATTTTGGGAATGAAACAACTCTTGAAACCAACTTATGCTAAGATTTTTAGGTAAGATCAGAAAGAAACTTCTGGGAGAGGGAAAAGGCACCAGGTATTTACTTTATGCATTAGGAGAAATCCTATTGGTAGTCATCGGAATTCTTATTGCTCTGCAAATCAATAATTGGAATGAGGCCAATAAAGCGCGAGAGAAGGAACGTAATTTATTTAGCAATTTCATCATAGATTTTGATTCACGACTCAATGAATTGAGAGAATTGAATAATGCCAAGAAGATCGGAGTTGCTTCAATTATGACATTGAATAAAATTATAGCAGATGAAGTTGACACCCCGGATAGTGACTCTCTGGATGGATTGCTGGTAAATACTATAAATGGGTATAAATTCAATGAAGAATTACAGATGCTTGATGTGGTATTCAATACTGGGCTGATCAATGATATAAAAAACGAAAAATTAAAGAGAGCATTGATTGAATGGCCTCAGAAAGTTGAGGAAATGCTGGAAGAGCAAAGGATGATCAATCAATTAATTGACACTGGAATTCTTCCTTTTCTGTCTCAATATGTATCCATTAGGGAGATCTATGAAAAATTTGATTTTCGTCAATATAACCTACCTAAAGGAGCACCTGTGACTATGAAAGAAAACTATGTAGATTTATTGGCAGACCCACAATTAGAAAATTTTCTGGCTCGAATGGAGATGCTGGTAAGAGTCACCATGATAGATACAGATATTCTAATTTCCTCCGCAGAAGAGATTATTAAATTATTAAAAGAGAATTCTTAATTACCCCAAATGATAAAGCTTTTTCGAAAAATAAGACACCAGTTGCTTACAAAGAATCAGATGTCTAAATATTTATTTTACACTCTAGGCGAAATTCTTCTTGTTGTGATAGGTATTCTAATTGCTTTGAAAATCAATAACTGGAATGAGAATAATAAGAATAGAGAGCTTGAAGAACAATATTACTGCAGAATACATGAAGATATCCTACAAGATCAGGAGCGGATTGATCAACTTCTTTCATATAATTCCCAACGAAAATCAGATGCCAACCAGTTATTGAGGATCATTCTTAATGAAGAATACAATACTCGTGAGATATTACTTCAGTACATAAAGACCATAAGAGGTTCGTCCATCAATTTTGAGCCAAATGATGCCACCTGGGAAGATCTTAAATCCAGTGGCAATCTCAAATTAATCAAGGACATCCAGATTAAAAAAGCACTCAATAATTATTTTAAAAGATTAGAACCTCTAATCAATACCAACCAGGTTTACATTGATTATATTTCAAATCAATATTTCAAGTTAACAGAGCTTAGTAAACAGACAGGTATGGTTAGTGTAGAACTGGCGACAGATGAAGTAGGCGTTGCAGCATTTAAATTTGAAAAAGACATCATAGAAAAGTTGAAGGAATATGAAATTGATCAAATCCCTGAAGCGTATCGAGACACCTTTTTCAATCTCGCCTACAATGTGGCTGTCAATATGGAAAGGAGGACACAATTGTTTGGGGCCATTAAAGAAGAAGTACTGGTCATCGAGGATGTATTGGGGAAGAAATGTTTAGAAGTACATTAAAACTGATATTTTGAGGATTAGGTGGATACTCCGGAGATATGGAATCTTATAAGAGGAAATTGAAATGATTATTGACCTTATAAACAAGGAAGAGAATAAAACTTGATATGTTACCTACGCGATTTCTAATCTTAAGAATTAAAAGAATTACCATTACTTTACTGGAATAATTTATAATTATGAAAACTTTTACACAACATCTCCTTTTTCTACTGGTATTTCTTCTATCCCTTGATGCTAGTGCTCAGACGTATGCCAGAAATGGAATGGTTGTTTCTAGTAACAAAATGGCTTCTAAAGTCGGCGTTGAAATTCTGAAAAAAGGAGGAAATGCTATTGATGCCTCTGTAGCGACAGCATTTGCATTGGCAGTGACACATCCTACTGCCGGTAATATTGGAGGAGGAGGATTTATAGTATTTATGGATTCCTCTGGAATGACGACAACCATTGACTTTAGGGAAAAAGCACCTCTTAAGGCTACTGCCGATATGTTTCTTGATGATGGAAATTTACCAAAAGGGATCAACCTTTATGGAAGAGAATCAACAGTCAATCACATAGGCCTCAAATCAGTGGGAGTGCCCGGTACAGTAGCAGGACTTTATATGGCACACCAAAAATATGGAAAGCTTCCCTGGCCGATATTAGTACAACCAGCCATAGAATTGGCAGAAAACGGTTTTGAACTTCCATGGAGTCTATCCAGAACCGCTAAATTTTTTTCAGAAAACTCCAACATACAATTTCTAAAGGATTATTTCAGGAAGGATAATGGTGAATTGACTGAATTTAGGGAAATTTGGAAACAACCTGAACTGGCAAGTACCCTGACTGAAATTAGGGACCATGGACATGATGGATTCTATAAAGGGAAAGTAGCTGAAGAAATTGCTCAGTTCATGAAAGAAAATGGAGGTATCATTACTAAAGAAGACCTTGAAAAGTACAGGGCAATAGAGAGGGCTCCTATAAAAGGAACTTATGAAGATTATGAAATATTTTCAATGCCTCCTCCTAGTTCTGGAGGAGTGGTTCTGGTTGAATTGATGAATCTGATGGAATTAGCTGACCTGGATTCGATAGAATTTAATTCTACTGAATACGTCCATTTATTGGCTGAAGTAATGAGAAGAGCTTATGCTGACAGAGCCGAACATCTGGGTGATCCTGACTTTAATTTAGATACACCAATAGATAGATTAATTTCCAAGGAATTTGCTAAAAAGCGATTTGATAATATTGATATGAACATAGCTTCTGTTAGTGACTCAACAAGATTTGGGCAAATGTATGATGGAAGTAGCACTACTCATTTCTCAGTTATCGACAAAGATGGCAATGCAGTATCATTGACTTACACTTTGGAACATGGATACGGTTCAGGAATGGGTTCTTCAAAGCTTGGTTTTATTTTCAATAATGAAATGGGAGACTTTAACCCCATACCAGATTTAACTTCCAACACTGGTCTCATTGGAACTGATCCCAACCTTATTGAGCCGGAGAAAAGAATGCTCTCAAGTATGACACCTACCATCGTAGCTAAGGATGGAAAGCCTTATTTGATAATTGGAACTCCTGGGGGCAGAACCATAATCAATACTGTTTTTCAGACCATATTGAATGTATTAGCATATGATATGCGTGTTGACAAGGCTATTGATGCTATGAAGATCCATCATCAATGGTTACCGGACAGGATATTATATGAGAGACATCTATTATCTCCTGATACGAGAAAAGCATTGGAAGCGATGAACCATAAATTAGTAGCTCGAAATTCGCTGGGAGAATTAATGGGAATTCAAATAGACTTAATAAACAATGTTCTTATTGGTGCTTCAGATTCTAACAGCTCGGAAGGTGCTGCAATAGGGTACTAAAAGTGTTTCTGATTTCAAAATATCTTCACAATATCATCGATGAAATCATTTTGGTGGCTATTGGGATTAGGACAGTAAATCTATTGCCTGCCCATCAGGCCATATTCTAGCAAATAGGGATCAACAATTCGAATGAAGAACGATTAAATTAATTGACTTTCCCTTTAAGGGCTTTGAGCCCTTGAAGGGATGAATTATGAAGAATATTAGACTGAAATTAATTAAAACTAATATTTTGAGGATGAAACAATCCCATGCTACTAACTTATGCTTAGGCTACTGCGAAAGTTCAGACAAAACTTCCTGGCTGAGGGAAAGGTTGCCAGATATTTATTTTACGCACTTGGTGAAATTTTGCTCGTTGTTGTTGGAATTTTATTGGCCCTCCAGGTCAATGAATGGAACCAGAAAAGGCTTGACCGAAACGAAGAAACAGTTATCCTAAGAAACCTTAAAGATGATTTTCAAAAAGCCATAGACGAATTCGAATTCTTGAATTCTCTCAGAGATGATATTATTTCTGCTGCAAAGGATATCACTTCTATAGATGTATCTAACCTGGATCAATACCCTACTCAATATTTAGATAGCCTTTTCAGAAAAACATTATATTTAATCATAAATCCGGATCCCTCAATGTATTGTTGACCTCCGGTAAAATAAATTTGATCAAAAACCAAGAGTTAAGGAAAACATTAATTGAGTGGCCAGGAGATGTAGAAGATATGATAGAAGATGAAATCAATCAAGACCAAATCTACAGAGGGCCCTATAAAGATTTCCTGGTAAGACACTTATCCTGGAGTGATATGATTAAATCTTATTCTAACGATCAGGTAAGATTCAACATTATTTCATTGGATACCATGCCTGAAAACTCCATCATAAAAAGTGACTATTATGCAGCATTAAGTAGTATGTATTTTCTAAACTTGCTGCATTCCAGAACAAGCCTATGTATGATTTCCAACCAGGAGACCAACGTGCTAAAAAAGAAAGCTGAGGTAATTATTGAATTGATTGAAAATGAGCTCGACTGAAAAATATATTGAAAAGATATTTTCAATATATCTGTAAATCTTTCAATCTAAAGGCAAACCCTCTAAATACAAATCAAACACTGTATTGAAATTCCACTTGATTATCATTTTAAATATGATTGTAAATAACAACATTTTGATGCAAGCCTTCAAAAACTCACAGTATGTTCTTCATCGAGATGGCAGAATCTTCATTAGGACTACAATCACATTAATAAAAGTAATGATCTTAAAGGTGTAGTCTATGATACCGTATTAAAAGTGTCTCAGATCAATTTTTAAAGTAGTCTATACAACCAAATCCCATCAATTAACTACTTTTAATAAACCATCACCAGACACTACCTTCCATGTCCATTATCCTAAATATTGGGATAGTTTTATCGTTTTTTTTAGCTGTACTTCTTTTTTCAAAAAAGGATAAGCACCTTACGGATAATATTCTAGCGTTCTGGTTGGTAACCATAGGGATCCACTTGACGGGATACTATATCTTCCACAATGGATATTGGGATAAGTACCCTCACTTAATCGGTGTGACAGCCCCATTCCCGCTTTTCTATGGTCCCTTTTTATACCTCTACTTGATTTACTCAACCAGGAAAAGGGAAAAGCTGAGATCAATAGACTACTTACACTTTACACCTATATTACTTTCCTATCTCTATATGATACCCTTTTTCTTTTTCTATTCTGCTGAAGAAAAGAGAATGGTAGATAAAGGCAAAATAGATGATTATGGTACATTTTCAATAATCCTTTTAACAGCATTTATAATATCTGGATTGACTTATTCTGTGATCTCCTATCGGAAACTTCTACAACGAAAAAAATTAGTGTTCAATAACTTTTCATATGACAATCGCATCAGTTTGAATTGGTTGCTATATTCCATTCTTGGAATAGGGATGGTATTCCTTTCTGCAACCTTTGTAATTATCCTCCGTGAGGCTGTCGGACTAGTCTTTCCATTTAATGCTGACATTCTGTTTTATGGTCTCATCGTTGGTTTTGTGGTTTTTGTTGGTTATTCGGGAATCCGTCAGGAAGATTTATTTTCTAATACCGTTACGAGTGAAAAAGAATTGGTCAATTCTGAAAGCACATATAAAAAATCAGGCCTGAAACCTGAGACAGCACTTGTCAAACACAAAGAATTACTTCAATTAATGCAAAAGGAAAAACCTTACCTCAACCCTAAACTTACCTTGAGTGAACTGTCTAAAATAGTGAATATGTCCTCCAACAAAATGTCACAATTGATCAATCAATATGAGCAAGTCAACTTCTATGACTTCGTTAATAAATACCGTGTTGAAGAATTTATTACTAGAGCAAAAAGCAATAAAGATTTCAGTCTGCTGGCACATGCTTATGATTCAGGCTTTAATTCCAAGTCTTCATTCAATAGTATTTTCAAAAAGTTAAAAGGAGAGACTCCCACTCAATATTTGTCTAAAATTATTGAATAGTTTGTATCCACCATTTTATCCTTTAGTTCTCATGGTATTGATTCTAAAAGTATTAACAATAAATAAATAGATCCTTTTTAAGTATTTCAGTCTGATTTTAATCCCAAGATTTCATAATTCTTGTTAGTTCTTAACTAACAGGATTACAGTCAATTAAGCGTCCAGTCCTACACTTTCGTACGTATTAAAAGTTCCACCCTATACGTCTGGACGATCGATCATGATTTCTGTAGAATATTTGTCCCATTAACAATTAAAAACAGAAAATCATGAATATTTCAATTTACAAGAAAGCAGGTTTGTTTTTTGGGTTATCAACCCTCATACCCTGGACATTTTGGTTTGTGGCTGGTTACATCAGCCATCTTGATGGCATAAACAATGAAATGATTAATTGGGCAAGTATGCTGGCATTTTTAGGCTTATTATCTCCAGTTATTGTGGCCATTGTTTTGGCCAAAAAGGATCAACAGATTTTGAATGACTTAGGTAGTCGTATTTTCAATTTTAAGCGTAAGCATTCAACTTATATTCTTCTTGCATTCGGTCTGATGCCCTTAAGTATTTTACTTGCACAAGCTACGTCCCTAATATTTGGTTATGGAATAGAACAATTCCATTTAGCTGAATCATTTTCATTTACTTCAGGAATCTTTCCTGTGTGGTTTATGCTCTTGATTGCACCATTGCTTGAAGAACTGGCGTGGCACTCCTATGGGACTGATGCTCTTCGTCGGAAATATAACCTGTTCACTACATCTATGATCTTTGCCATTTTTTGGGGGATCTGGCACTTGCCGCTTTCAACAATTAATGATTATTATCATAGTAACCTGGTAGAACAAGGATGGATATATTCAGCTAATTTCCTGATCAGTTTAATTCCTTTTGTGATCATCATGAATTGGATTTATTATAAAACAGACAGAAATATTATCCTTCCTATCATATTTCATATTGCAGCAGGATATTTCAATGAAGTGTTTGCTACCCATCCGATGAGCAAGGTAATTCAGACAGTACTACTCTGTCTATTTGCAGCATACATTATGGTTACAGATAAGAAATTTTTCTTTTCTCGAAAATTTATGACTGAGAACAATGATAAACTTATAACTCGATTAGAAAATACAAAATATAGGTGGCAGGCATTGTTATTGGTACTTTTGTTCTTCGGATCAGCAATTGGCTTATCAGCTCAGGATATCACGCAGTCTATCAAAGGCTACGTTTACGATGAAATCACTCGGGAGACATTACCATTTGCCAATATAGTGATAAAAGATTCTGACCCCCTTATTGGAACTGTTTCTGACATTGATGGCAATTATAGTCTTAATGATATATCCATAGGTCGTCATACCATTCAGTTTTCAATGGTCGGATATGATACTTATGAAATAAAAGAATTACTTGTCAGTTCGGGAGAATTAGCCATCTTGAATGTAGGTCTGGAGCAGAGTAGTAATGAGCTTGATGAAGTTGTAGTACGAGTCAGTAAATCTACTCCTATTAACTCAATGTCTACTTTAAGTAGTCGCCAGTTTACGGTTGAAGAAACTCAACGGTATGCTGGAGGATTGAATGATCCGGCAAGACTGGCTTCTTCATTTGCAGGTGTGTCCAATCCATCCATTAGTAATAATGGAATTTCAGTAAGAGGGAATAGCCCTGATGGACTCTTATGGAGAATTGAAGGTGTAGAAGTTCCGACACCCAATCATTTTCCTAATCTTACAGTTGCCGGGGGAGGATTGTTATCATCTATCAGTAATCAGGTAATGAGCAATAGCGATTTTTATACCGGGGCATTCCCGGCGGAATATGGAAATTCATATTCTGGTGTATTTGATATTAAATTAAGAGATGGAAATCGATACGATAGAAAATTTGCATTTGAAGCAGGGATACTAGGTGTGGGAGCAATGGCTCAAGGGCCATATAAAAAGGGAACTGATGAGACTTATATCATCAATTATCGCAACTCGACTATGGCGTTGCTTGCCCCATTACTTCCAAGTGATGCAGGCGTACTGAAATACCAGGATCTATCTTTTAAAACCAGCATACCCACTAATAAATATGGAACATTCACACTCTGGGGAATTGGAATGATTGATGGCGTAGATCATGAAGCTCTGGATAGTACAGAATGGGAATCACACTTTGATCGGGATAATTCCAGAATTGAGATGAATATGTATACAACATCATTGGTTCATAAGATAAGCTTACCAGGAAATACGTTTTTGAAAACTTCCGCCACTTTTTCAGGTAATAAGTTGGACTTTACTGAAGAGAGACTGGATGATCAACTGATGCCACATCCTCAATCAAGTGCTCATAACAATTCAACAGGATTTACTATCCAGAGTGAAATTTCGAGACGTTTCAGTGATCGACATAGTAATAAATCAGGCATACGGTATAATCGTTACGATTATCATATCAATGTTACTGAATCACCTTATGACGGATTGCCACCTGTTCAAATCGTTGATCAGAGTGGGAGCACTGGATTATTACAAATGTTTACACAATCAAAAATCAATTTTTCCTCTAATTGGGTAATGAATGCAGGTGTTAATGCTCAATATCTTGACTTGAATAATAATTGGTCGATTGAACCTCGAATAGGGTTGAAATATCAAATCAATAATTATCAGAATCTGAGTGCAGCTTATGGGATCCATAGTAGGATGGAACAATTGCCAGTTTACTTCGCATTGGTAGATGGAGATACTCCAAATGAAGATCTGAAATTTATGAGATCATCGCACTATGTTCTTTCTTATAAGGCTAAGCTTGGTGAAAACCTTCAGATGACAATAGAGCCTTACTATCAGAAATTGAGCAACGTTCCGGTGTCTCCTGAAGGATATGTTTCTACATTAAACAATAACAATTCTTTATTCTTTGATGATTTACTTGAAAGTGAAGGTGAGGGAAGGAATATCGGAATTGACTTGACGGTTGAAAAATTCCTCAGCAAAGGGTACTATTATATGTTTACAACCTCTTTGTTTGATTCAAAATATACCGGTTCAGACGGCATTGAAAGGAATACACGGTTCAATAGAAATTATGTATTTAACATAATAGCAGGTAAAGAATGGAGAGTCCGTAGCAATAACATATTCAGTGTAAATGCCAGGATGAATTACCTGGGGGGCAACCGCATTGAACCAGTAGATCTGGCCTCATCTTTAGGAAAAAAGGATGTCGTGTATGCTGAAACTGAAGGAAACCGTGCGTTCAGAGATCAACATGAAGCACTGCCAGTTGTTTCATTGACCATTTCATACAGAAAGAATATGCCAAATTATTCCTCAGTGTGGTCGCTTCAGATATTGAATGTTACAGGGGCAGAGGAATATTCCAGAGACTTTTATAATCTTGATACAGGAACAATAGATATTCAGTCAGATGGGATAGTGATACCAAACCTTAGTTACAGGATAGAATTCTAGAGTTCGAATCATAAAAAGAGGCACTGAGTATAAACACTCAGTGCCTCTTGTGTTTTTAAGCTAATTTAGCTTCCTTGGACAATTTAAGAAATATTCGCCTCTGAATGATTGACAGAAGGATTTTATGCAGAAGTTTATCCTTGGTGCATCAATTAATAAAATATTTTTTTGAGTTATTGACACTGAATCTTTCCTATAAATTGACTGTTGTAAAATATAGCAAATACCTAAAAGTAGAGTATGGATTAGATTGAATCTTAAGATCAGAAATCAATTGATTTTCAATCTGGTTATTGCAAAGTTTATAAGACGTGATATTTTACCAAAATCAAACAATATGAAAACAATCAATCTGTTTTTGATTTTGGTGTTTTCTTACGGACTTGTGTTTTCACAAGGAGACCCTTTTCCAACTAATCCAACCAATCAAAATCCTCCACAGGATAACACCGTTACGAAAACTAAAAAAAAGTATAAGACCAGCAAATATGGTATTTATACATTTAAAACTGAATCACTGGATTTCCCGGACTATGTGGATATTAAAGAATCAAATTATCCGGCATTTTTTTTCTCCAATGGTAAAAGTATTAACACCAATCTATCATTCAACTTTGAAGCATTTTTTAAGTATTCTTCTTTTGAAGCTGAAATCGATCAGTTAGGATCAGTTGAAAGCAAAAGTGCAGCCTACACAGGTGGAGCAGGCTTTCAAGCTGAAGTTAGAATTCCGATATCTTCTGAAGTGTTTATTCCTTATGGTCAGGCTTCAATCGGTTATTACCATTCCTATATTGATAATTCTATTAAAGGAGGAGGGGGTGATTTTTCTTACAATTACAACTTTGGAGGAATCTACAACACCATTGGTGCCGGAGGCATATTTTTCCTTAGTGATGAGTTTGGAATATTTGGCGAAGTAGGACACCTATGGACCAGTACATTAAAAACCCTTGGTGATATTACAAGAGATATTTATGAAGGGCAAGGAATAGATCCTGACATTTATCCTCTTGATGATCCCATCTATGATGAGAAAATCAAGGGTAATAATAGCTTCTTCAAGTTAGGTCTGATCATCTTAAATCCATTACAATCTTAGAACTAAAACGGGAAATAATATTCATTACTAAATTTTAAGGATATGAAAAAACTATTCACCATGCTCGTATCCATTTTACTAATTTCCATTCCTCTTACTAATAAGAAAGATATACCCATATCTGATACCGGTTGTAACATAAACTTCCATGCATTGTATATACTAGGTATTCATATGGGAGGACTGGATTATGCATCTTATAATGATTACAAAACTTCACATACCGATGCAATAATTGGCTATGCAATTACTGCAGCAGATGCAACTAAATGTGTTTCAAGTGCTCGTTTAAAAGAATTAAAAGCCAGTATGGCAGGTTCTGAAAGATCAGGTTCATTCCAGGGAAGAATCAAAGAAATCAGTGCAGAGTACAACCGGGAAATAGAAAATAATTGTGTGTGCCTTGAATGTAATACGGTGGTAAAAGATCCACACAACCGCAACTGGTTTTGGCCAGTTGAAGATACCCATGTATGGTATGCAAATAACATTTATCAGATTAATGAGCGAGGTTATACACAAGAGGTTTTTGAAGGCTCTATGACTTGGGGCTTTATCTACTACGTAAAAGATCCACAAGGAAGGTGGTTGAGAATTGATGGTAACACCGTTTATTATGTTGATTGGAATATTTTTAAATCTATGTATTCACATGAAAGTAAGGAAGACCTTCCTAATGACGCAAATCATAGTCACAGGGACACATGGAAAAACAATGTAGATGGTAGAAAAATAGTACTTACGCATTTGGAAGCAGTAACTCAATGGGAATTTCCTGTTCCTTCAACTCATGCACTTTTTGGTAAAACTTATGATGATTTGAAAAACTATGGTTACCAGGTTGTCTTGTTTACAGGCAGTCCTACATGGGGATTCAGCAACTATTTTAAGGACAATCAAAACAACTACTTCCGAGTGACTGGTAATCAGGTATTTTCAGTAAACTGGGATAATTTTAAAAGCATGTATACCTATGTAAAAAGGGTCCAGGTTAATAAAAGAGGAGTTACATACCAGGATGTATGGCGTCATAACAAAACTGGTCATGAACTGGTATTTAATTATGTTGAATGATATGAAATTTAGTCACGCTATATGACAGGAAATCCTAAGGGCGCTGAAGGATTATCAATGTCATCGTATTTACCAAAATTGAGTCTGGATGAATATTATCCGGATATTCAGTTCGTTGACTTAAACCAGGAGGGATTACCAATGACCTGATGCCTCCGATTTTCATTCCTCTGATCCCTTCATCAATTCCATCTATAGCCTGACCGGCACCGACGGTAAATTTTACAGGTTGACCAATCTGATCTGTTGAAAATAGAACTGTTCCATCTCTATAGGTCACGGTTTCATTGATAGCGACCATGTCGCCTTCTTGTACTTCGATTCCTTGTCCTTCTTGAATGTCCTTGATAAATAATCCTGAGGTTGTTTTCTCATATCCTTCTATCGAATCAGGGATGTTGGTTCCTGAAGAATCATTTTTACAACTGACGATTAATATCATAAGTAGCAAAAGTCCTAAAAGGTAATTGATGATCAACTTTAAATTAAGATCCATGATAATTGTATTATTCCATTGTTTTTAAAATTCCTTGAATATCCTCAATAGTAGTATCAGGATTAATGAAACAAAACCGTGCCACAGATTCCATTCCATCAAGATTTTTCCATTTGGTAGGGGTAACCAGTGCATATTGCTTTCTATGATTCTCATAGGTCCACTGGGTATAATCACTTACAGACCAACCGATTCTTCTGAATAATACACATGACAGACTAGGAGGCCTTACAAGTTCTACATGTGGGAGGGTGGTGATCATTTCACCTGCTATTCTAGCCAATTCTATTCCTCTTCCGACAGCTTTCTTATAGATATCTGTCCCATGCATGGCCAGTGAAAACCATAAAGGCATTCCTCTTAATCGCCTGGTCAGCTGTATCTGATAATCTGCCGGGTTGAAACCATGGGCACCTTCGTCCTTAAAGATGTCCAGGTATGAACCTTCTTGAGAATGTGTTTCTTTAGCTTGTTGAGGATCGCGATAGATTACCGCTCCGCAATCATACGGTGTAAACAACCATTTATGTGGATCAATAGTAAAGCTATTGGCAGATTCAAGTCCTTTAAATAAAGTTTTCATTTTATCCACCACCAGAGCTGCCCCTCCATACGCACCGTCTACATGGAACCACAGCTTTTCCTTTTTACACACATCTGAAATCCCATCTAGATCGTCTATAATTCCTGCATTAGTAGTTCCTGAAGTAGCCACTACGGCGAATACACGTTCTCTATTGTGGGCATCCAAGCGGTCCAACGTATCTTGCAATTGAGAGCCAAGCAGTTTTTCTTCTGATTCTATCTTTATCACATCTACATCTATTACATCGGCCATGGAACTTATTGAAGAATGTGCACCTATGGATGTAATGATGATACCTTTCTGATTGACATGGATGGCATCTTCTTTCCTCCATACATCTCTGGCTGTTACCAGTGCAGAGAGATTGGCAGCGGTTCCTCCACTGGTAAACAC
>JABDLO010000131.1 GCA_013002995.1 Saprospiraceae bacterium
GATCTGCACCATCAAGAGGTGCTATACCAGAGATATTTAACTCATCAATTATATCTTCTGAATAAGTGTAAATATTTCCAGGCCCTTTGCTTTGGTAATTACTCCATCGCAATGATGCTTCACCAGAAATTTGATCATTAATTTTCTTCTTAATGGTAATAAAGGGTGACATAGACATGGAGGCCTTGCGTTGGATTTCTCCACCTTGAATCACTGAATTTTCAATCGCAATCAAATTATCCGTGGCCAGGCTGTAGTCTATTGCTTCTATACCAACCTTTATATATCCTGATTCTCCCCATGATTTAGTAAGAGAAGCGAGGCCTTTATAGTAAGATAATTCCGTACTGAATCGAGATCCGCTTGCTGAATTGATGGTTGATTGTGCCGAAAGATAAGCTCCATAATTAAGAGAAATCGTAGAATACCAACCATCGCTCCACGACCCAGACCATCTTGCACCCAGATGTCGATTATCCCATTCAAATCCAAATTCCTTATTGTATTCAAAGAAATCATGACTGAGATAGCCGTTAATATCAATGCTCTGTCTGTCAGAAATTTCATAATTCAGTACAAAATTTCCATCGTAAAACTGAGCTGAGCTATTCTGTAATTCAACATTAGGGATCCTGTCGAGGATATAATCACTGAAAGAACCACGACCACTTACCAGAAAATTAACCTTATCACTTAAAGGGCCTTCAAGCATTAATTTTACAACGGTAGTACCTATTCCTCCTTTTCCTCCTATGCTTTCTTTCTTTTTAGGAGAAGAATTCAGATCCAATACTGCTGAACTCCGATTTCCAAAACCTCCATCCACATACCCTTTATACAAAGTTGCTGATTTCACAGCATCCGAATTAAATGCGGAAATAAATCCTATCACATGGGTGGGATTAAATATGATTCCGTCGTTAAGTAGCACAAGGCTTTCATCGATATTTCCACCACGTACGTTAAACCCACTGGAAAGCTCTCCTACAGAAGTTACACCAGGCAACAACTCAAGAGACTTAATGATATCCACATCTCCCATGACTTGAGGGATGACTTCTAGTTTTCCAATATCGATGACTTCAACACCAGTCCTTGTGTTTTCTATTTTTTCCTGGGCATTAAAGGCTGTAATTTCTATTTCATCAAGCATAAAACTCTGTACCTCCATCACCAATTCTATGTCCGCATCTTCTTCAATGAGCAGCTGAAGTTCCACCCCCTGATAACCGGTATAGGTTAATTCTAAATCATGTTTTCCTGGATCCAGGTTTAACGTGCATTCCCCATCAATATCTGTTACGCCATTTACCGATAGGTCCTGATTCCTGATCACCGCTCCAATGATGGGTTCACCATACTCTTTATCCTTAACGGAAAATGTAAAATTGACCATTTCAGAAGAGGGATTTTGACTTGGAAAACTTATGTCCAACTTTTTTAATCTCGTATCAAAAGGGTACTTATAACGGCCATCATTCCATTTAGTAATTAAGGTATCAACCTGGGCACGACTGGTTTTATCCCTATCAATGATTAATATGCCATTCTCGTCATATGGTAATGCCTTGAGTGAAGTGCCATTTAATAATTCCGTCAATAACTTCCATAATTGCTTATCATCATCCTTGCGGTTGTAAGTAAAGTATGGCAGAGAATTGGGGTCAAAATAAAAGGTAATTTGGTTCTTTTTTGAAATATCATAAATGATTTCAACCAATGCCTTATTCTCCACATCAATGGAAACCTTTTTATCTATGGCAGTCTGTGCACTTGAATGACTCCAGAATAAAGATATACAACATATTAATGGAATAAGTAAATTTTTCAACTCGGTAAATTCTTCCACATAATAAGGCTAATACACTAAACTTCTTATATCCAAAATCAAATTAATACTCTATTTCATTCTGGAGATGACACTTTACATATTAATAAGTTCCGAGGTATACCATTTCTATGGCTATGGCAAAGTTTTTAACGAAGTTTTGGAACTCCAGCATCCTGGTTTCAGGACTGGATTCTAACCAGAAACGGTGTAATAATAAAGCCGCCAAAACAACAAAAATAGCAAGTGAGTAGGCACCTAAAATTTTAGTCTGAGGAAACAACAACAAAATAGCGGCTATGATCATGCCTATGCCACTCACAATCACAGAAAATCTTGGAGAAAATAGGCTTCTTTTTTCAGCATATTCTTCAAGGACCCTGGTATTGAATAAATGATTAATCCCATTGACAATAAAAAACAATGACAGGAGACCGACTAGGATGATTTTAATCATGATGGAGATTTTGTAATTTAAATGCTGAAGTTAGCTTTGGATTACCAACTAATTTACTTCAGTTAATGTTGAAATAATAAAGAAAGAAAATATCTCATGGATAAAAAAACAGTAATAATCACCGGCGCCAATAAGGGACTGGGATACGAACTTTCACGGCAAATGGCAGGTATGCACTATCGAGTAATTATGATCGGTAGAAGGGAGCAAGAGTTGATGTCATCTGCAGAACGAATCAGTGATCAAGGTGCAGACGTATATCCACTTATTATCGATATTGGCAATGATGACAGCATTGATAAAGGAATGGAAATTCTGAATGATATAACCTCCAATGTGGATGTATTAATTAATAATGCCGCTATCCTGGAAGATAGGGGCAGTGAATTATTACATGTAGACATGGATCTCATTCATAAAATGATAAATATCAACTTTTTCGGAGCATTAAAAATGATCAGATCTACTGTTCACTTAATGAGAGAAGGTGGAAGGATTATTAATTTCAGCAGTGGAGCCGGATCCTTTGGAGAAGGTGGATCGATGTGGGCACCTGTTTACGGTATTACTAAAACCATGATCAATTCACTCACATTTCATCTGGCTTCGGAACTATCAGAAAGAGGGATCAGCATCAATGCCCTTTGCCCAGGCTGGGTAAAAACAGAAATGGGAGGAAATGAAGCTCCAAGATCTGTTGAAGAGGGAGTTCAGACAGCACTTTGGCTTGCCAATGATGCACCGATTCAATACACAGGAAAATTCTTTAGGGATAAAAAAGAAATTCCGTGGTAATCTGAATAAAATTCAAAATTATGTTACCTGAAAAGAATCAAGCTTCACATCCATCTAAGCCTCCACTTGAATCCTTTGCGATTCTTGAGGGTGATCAACTATATTGGTGGGCAAGCTGGTATGCTGAAGTCCTTGGATATAAATCAATTAAGACCCTGGACAATGCAATTCAAAAAGCAAAGGATACTTGTATTGCTTTGCATGTAGACATCAACAGTAACTGTATTCCTGTAAAGCGAAATGATGATGATTATAAAGGCCAGGATTATAAATTAAGCAAGTTCTTTTGTTTTCTTGTTGCCATCCATGCGGATAGCAGAAAACCAGTTGTACGAAGAGCCCGTATGTATTTCCTCAATGAGCTGGAGGAATTACACATACACCTGGATAAGGATGACTACTTCGAGCGTAAAGCATTGCGGGAAAGTATTAGGGAATCATCCTCGGATTTAAATAAAGCAGCAAGAAGAGCCAATGTTA
Organism: Saprospiraceae bacterium; assembly: GCA_013002995.1. GTDB lineage: Bacteria > Bacteroidota > Bacteroidia > Chitinophagales > Saprospiraceae > JABDLO01. The sequence continues at coordinate 3,561 of JABDLO010000131.1, forward strand.
AGGACATCAGGAATTTTATTAATGAAGGATATCTGGGCCTATACAATAAACCTATCCAGGAAGTAAAAAGAAGAAGGGGTATTGCCGAGAAAGAAGACCTGTATGATTACATGGGCATGACCGAGTTATCTGCTAATCTTTTCAGAATTGCCTTAACAGAAGAGCGATTAAAAAGGATGCGTTCCTCCACAGAAGAAAAAGCTTCACTAGCTCACTGGAAAATTGGAGATCAGATACGATCGATGATCATTGAGCAAGCAGGACGATATCCAGAATTACTTCCATTTGAGAATAGCCTTGATAAAATAGACAGGGCATTAAAAAGGGCACAAAAGATGCTGAACGCTACCATTAAAAAATCAGTAAAAGAACTCCATTTTCCAGAGAAATAATTTAATCTTTTACCAATATTCCGGCTTGAAAAGAGACGCTCCCGGCTCACTTGCACAATCACAACAAGACTGAGGGAAAGGATAAGGAAGAACGCCGGCTGCTCCACAATATGGATATATAAATGAGTTAAAATCAGACCTGCGAATGAATCTTACATAAGATGACTTTCCGACTACTGCAAAATGGCCAAAGACTTCTCCATTTCCCTCTAATTCTATAAGGCTGGGTAACCTGGCTGGTAAAATATCAATTACACTTCCCGATTGCTCAAAGATGGTCTTAAGGGTCTCCCAGTATCTATATTCTTTCTCATTATAAGAAAGTAGATCCACCTTAATGGAGAATACCTCTCCGAAGACACCATCTAATTTCCTTCTGAAAATGAAGCGCTCAAAGTTAAGATCATCCGTACCAGGTGAAAGTTCAAGAAGATCAATATTAAAAGCAACATCACGATCATAAACATAACAAGTCTTTACTGTTTCCAGGGGTGAACAGATGGCTTCAGTCATTTGCCATACCGTCTCGAGGTCATACCTTAGAAATAATTCTTCTTCAGGTGGTTCACCCTGAGAATGAGCAAAACAGTTTATTGATCTTTCTACTCTCAATTTACCGCTTTCATTGACGTAGCTTAAAACTGTATCAGCAATATACACTCCGGTTACCGGAAATGTAGGCCTCACTCCCTGATACCTGGAATAAATCCGACGACCATCCGGCAAGATGGCATTCAACCGATAGTTTTTATCTACTTCTGATTTTGAATATACTGTATAGATCCCTTTTTCTGTTTCGCTAAATTGTATCATGTGTCCACATGCTTCTTCAACTCTTACATTCGCTCCAGATATGGGATCAAAGATCTGAAGATTTACACCTACTGAATGTGATAGCTTGATGGTCTGAATTTCATCTACATCAGAGAATGTTCCATCTACCACAACAACCTTTGGGTTATCTTCCACCGGAAAATCTATCTGCTCGATACATCCGGAATAAAAGATCGAGACCAGAATGATTATGTATAATTTATATCTCAATAGACTTACTCGGAAATTGTAATCACAAAATAAGCATTCTAAATGCCACCTTCTAATACTTGGGTGCACTCAATAACACTAATTAATCATAGCATTTTAATAAATTGTATATCACTATTGCTAATGGATTTTTACATTTATACATCTTAAGTCCTTCATATGGAAATCCCCTGGTGGAAGAAAACATTATCATACCTGACCGAGGTAAGTATTGAGAAGACAAGCTCTCCGTACAATAAACATCTTGAAGTAAGCTTGAAGAGTGGGAGGTTAATGCTTTCAACTCATAATGCAATTTATTCTTACAGCGATAAGTACGATAATTTCGGTGATGCATTTAAAAGGATGAAACTGGACAATATAGAGGAGGTTCTTCTTCTGGGTTTCGGATTAGGATCGATTCCACTCATTTTAGAAAAAACAGAAGGTAAGAACCTCTCTTATACAGGAGTAGAAATCGATGAAGAAGTCATTTACCTCGCGAGTAAATATGTACTTCCTCAATTGAAATCAGATATCAGTCTTTTCACTTCAGAAGCAATGGCATTTCTTGCCCTGGATCAAAGCAAGTATGATTTGATAGCAATGGATATATTTGAAAGCGACTATATCCCTCATCAATTTGAAACTGAATCTTTCCTTTACAGTCTGAATGAACATCTGACAATTGGTGGCGTTCTCATGTACAATAGGCTGGCATATACCGATGAAGATGTAAAGAAATCTGAGGAATATTTCCATAATGTATTTAGTAAGGTATTTCCTAATGCCTGCTATCTGACCATTAAAGGCAATATGATGCTTTTTAATCGGAAAGATGTCTTAAAGTAATTTGTACCTTTGTGGCCCTTAATTGAAATTAATATTAGACTATGTTCATCATAAATATATATCTGAAGTTTGCACTTATAGCCGTTTTTCTGGGAGGTGGAATTGTATTGACGTTTATCTATGGCCTGGTATGGTCATGGCCTCTTTTATTGGTAGGGATCTTGTTACTGGTTTCCTATGTAATGCTAGGGACAGTAGCATCAGCAGCCAACATGATTCAGACTCTAGACTTTGAAGGAGCAAGAAAAAGGCTGAATTTAACGCTTACACCAAAACTACTTTACGTTACCAACAGGGCTTTCTACTACATCATGAACGGATCCATCATGATGAATACAGGGGATACTACAGGTGCTGAAGATGAATTTAACAAGGCATTAAACCTGAAGTTGCCAACTGAAAATGAAAAAGGGATGGTCCTGCTACAGCTTGCCAATATCAATGCTTCCAAGAATAAATGGAGTGCTGCAAAAAACTACTTCCGTGAAGCTAAAAAACTGAAGATCACAGAAGGGCAACTGAAAGAACAGATGCAGCAGTTCGAAAAAGCCCTTACCAATCGAGGACAAATGAAAGCGACTCAAGGTATGGGAAGAAAAGGTCAACAGATGAGACCGGGAGGAAAGCGAAGAAGACCAAAGATGAGATAACGAGTATTTTTTCAGTACGCCATAAATTGAAGGAACGCTGATTAGGCGGATGACACAGATTCCCGCTGATCATACATGGGGTTCTACACTACCTGGTTTAAACAGTTTTATTCTTAGGTTTAACACACTTCCACACCTTATACATTAAGAGCAATAGCATGAGCGTATTGTAAGGGTTAAAATCTTGTGGTAAAAACTGTAAGTAAATATTAATCAATGACATACCCGCAAGACCCATCAACAGGTACCCCATTTTTTGTTTTAAATCGGATCTTTTCATCCATGGAAAGAAAAGATAAAGCGGACTGGCCCAAAGGATGTTCCAATTGTTACCCGTCGCCTGATGATCAGTTAGAAACCAAAGCCCCAGCATCAATAGAGATGCAAGGCCTATACTGAAAAAGAACAATCGATTATACCATTGAATTGCTTTCGATTTTCTTTTAATGAAGAAAAGGATAAAAATTTCCAGCAGGATCAACAATCCGAAGATGATATGTGGTGTAAACCATTTGGACTTCATTCTCTCTTTTGCCTCCTCTTCAAATGTTAGAACCCGGTATGACTCCTTTATTAAATTGGCATCTTCAGAAAGGGTTGCTGCCTCAAAGTGATCGTGAAGGTATCCTGGTAAAAACATCTGGTCTTTATCACTGGCTTCTCGATCCGCCACACTTCCGATAATTAAGTCAATTCCAAATTCAGACCATGGCATGCCAGGTAGAAACTGGTGTAACATTTGCCGAAAGGTAATTTCCTCAGATACGGATTGCCATTCAACATTTGGGTTGATTTCTGGGATAATGTCCCTTATTCTGGTAGCACAATTATCAAAGAAGAAATCATAAGGATAACTCCTGTTTTCCGGAAGATAATTTGTTTCCAAAAATTCAATCATCTGCACCTCTTCTCTGGTGCTCAGGTTAAGTACCAGCTCTTTGACACCTCTTTTATAAAAATTGTATTCATAGAGAAATGCAGCGTAAGTTGCTTTAGACAACCTGTATGGTAGCTTCCCTCTTAGAAACTTAGTGTAAAAGCCAGGAGTATCAGTGTCAAAAGTTCCATAATTATAGACCACATCTATTCCAGTCCTTTCATTAAATACCCTTACTGCACTATGGCCAAATGTTGAATACAGTTGATCTCCCGGGTCACAAGTAAGTAGCGAAATCTTTATGTCATCCATCGGACGGAGCTGAAGATCAAGCTGTCCTTCCATAACATTCCAAAAAAATAGAACTGCAAAAAAAATAATTGATCGTTTCATAAGACCACAATGCTTCATACCTTGTCTTTCTAAATACAAAGATGGATAATATTCCAGAGAATGACCACTTGAAACAAAAACCTTTGGATAACTTGCATTATATAATTGATCAAAGAATAAAAACATGAACAGGATTGCAGTCTTTATGGGTTCCAATATCGGAGCAAATCGAATATTTACTGATGCTGCTGTTGAGCTGGGCACTCAACTTGCTGCCAGGAATATCGGTCTGGTATATGGAGGCGGAAATGTCGGTCTTATGGGGCGAATGGCAGATGCAGTACTTCACCAGGGAGGAGAAGTAATTGGTGTTATTCCAGGATTTATGGTCGATAAAGAACTGGCCCATGAAAGGGCATCTGAAATGATCATCACTAAATCTATGCATGAGAGAAAAGCCACAATGGTTGAGAAAAGCGATGCCATTATCGCCTTACCCGGAGGGATCGGAACACTGGAAGAATTGATCGAAGCTTATACCTGGTTGCAATTAAGAATCATCAAGCACCCTATAGGTATATTAAATACAGCAGGTTATTATGACCCTTTAATCCGCATGCTTGACAATATGGTTGAAAATAGATTTCTGAAAGAAATCCATAGAAACAGATTGGTCATTGATGATGATCCTGCTGCATTACTGGATCAAATGAAAGAAACCTCTTATTCATTTGAGGAAAAATGGCATATCACAGAGTCTTAAAATCAAATCATGAAATACTACACTATATTCCTTCTTATTATTCTTACCGTTTCTTGCCGTGCCCCGGAAAAGGACTTTCATGAAAAGAAAGATGAAGGTGTTACATACCCTGAACCTATCCAAAAAATGCTTGACGCACATGGAGGTCTCGATGCATGGAAGACCAAATCAACATTAAGCTATCATGTCACCAGAGGCGAACGAAAAGAGATCCATACAATAGATTTAAAGAATCGAAATGCTTTGATCAATGGTGATGGCTATGACATTGGGTTTAATGGAGATCAGGCATGGATGTCCCCAGATAAATCTGCTTGGCCTGATGCCAGACCCAGATTTTATCACAATCTGATTTTTTATTTCCATTCTCTGGTATTCCTGGTAGCTGATTCCGGAATTAATATCAGCAATAAAGGAATGCAAGAGGTGGATGGTCAAGCTCTAATTGAAGTTTCAATCACTTACCAGAACCATGTAGGCGATTCCCCTGAAGATGAATATGTATTGTTCATTAATCCCGAAACTTATCGTCTTGAGCACATTTTGTATACTGTAACTTACTTTACAGGAGAAAGAAGAAAAGACTACAATGGCTTAAAATATACTTCCTGGAAAGAAGTAGATGGACTTTTGGTACCTGATGAATTTGTCGGTTATACTGTTGAAGGTGGTATTTTAGCAAAGGAACGCTATGTAGCCACTTTCTCTGATATTCATTTCTCTGATGAATCTCCGGAACCATCCATTTTTGACATTCCTGAGATTTCAGTAATTGATTCATTAAAATAATCAACCTGAAGCTTTATTAAAATCATTTAGCCTCATTACAATCAGTTTTCTTTCTGCTTCAGTAGGTGCATTTTCAAGAGAAGAACGCAGATGTTCTATAGCTAAGGATGACCTGTCTATGGCTTGATAAATATCTGCCGCAACAGCATGAAATAAATATGGATTAGGGTAAAAATCAGAAGGTTGAAGAGATTCAAGCAAGCTTAGGGCTCCTTTAAAGTCAGCATTTTCCTTTCGGCAAATGGCAAGACATAGTTTTGACATACTACTCGTAATGACTTCATTCATGACACCATATAATTTCTCAAGAATCTTCCAGTCTGTATCCTTATAAGATAGTGACCGGCTATGCTGAGCTGCAATTGCCGCCTCAATATGGTAAGGAGAAAATTTATCAGCTTTTGAAGACATTCCGAAATATCTATTACCTATAATAATGAGCGGTTGATGCCATTTCGATCGATCCTGATCTTTTAGTAAAATGATATCATGATCATGGCTCATCCTGGAATCCAGCCTAGCAGCATGATAACACATCAGTGCCATCAATGCATATCCGGCTTCTGTTTTACAATAAGGGTGATCTGTAACGATTTTACACAATCGCATGGCCTCTGCACATAAGTCCTTTCTTATTAATTGATCTTGTTTAATCGAATGGTAACCTTCATTGAAAATCAAGTAGATCACTTTGTGTACAATATTCAGCAGGCTGTGCAATTCTTTTCCAGTAGGGATATCAACAGTTTGATCCTGTTCTTTCAATTTCTTTCTTGCACGATGAAGTCTTTTTTTGATGGTTTCTTCTTTGGTCATCAAGGCTTTAGCTATTTCCTTATTACCAAAACCTGAAATAAATTTAAGGGTCAAAGCCAACTTGTCACTTTCATTTAAGTCTAGATTACAACAAGTGAATATCATTCTTAATTGACTATCTTCAATCTCTGTATCCAGGTAGGTATCTATCTTTTCATCGATGGGTTGCCAAGATTGATATTTTATATTTCTTTCATTTCGGCTTTTGATATTTCTCAACCTGTCAATGGCTTTATTTCTTGCCACCCTATGTAACCACGCTGCAGGATTATCAGGAATTTTACCGGCCCTCCAGGTCATCACAGCCTTGATAAAAGCCTCCTGGACCACATCCTCAATCATATTAAGCTGGGAAGGACCGAATACCCTGATAAGGACTGAAACCATCTTCCCGTATTCATGACGGAAAAGATGGTCTACAATTCCTTGAGATCGTTGATTATTCATTATCAAACACCATAATTTCTCTTACTTCTACTGATCCGCCCAAATGGAAATCAGGATAATCTTTAGAAATTGATACTGCTTCATCCCAATCTTTAGCTTTTACCACGAAGTATCCACCTACCAGCTCTTTAGCTTCTGCAAATGGTCCATCGGTTACAATTCCTTCCGGACCGCTCAATCTTTTAGCTGATGGAATAAGGGCATGGCCTCCGGTATAGATATCTTGAGCCTGTAATTTCCCAACCCACTCAAACCATTTGTTCATTTGTTCCTGGGATTCTTCAGGAGACATATTCAATTCGCTATAGTCTGCCCCTAAGAAGATTAACATAAATTCTTTCATGATTCATAATGTTTTAAAAATTTAGTCAACAATGACGGTTACAGATAATATTCCTTTTCATCACTGTACAACAATTTATGGATTTATAAAATATATAACACCATAGTGACGAATCATAAAAGGTCGAGAGGGACATTTACCAAAAAGATTTTTAAAATCTGTACTAGATACAACTACGTACCAAATTACCTTTCGATATGATTATTATCATTGAGACAGAACAGAATTTATTCAACATTTGAAAAGAATTACAATACAAATATGTATTCAAACCTAATACATACTTATTTAAATCATTTCATTATTTACTAACTTATTTATACCCTAACAATGGCTATACTACATAAAAACTTAGTTGACGATTTTCTCAATAGCGTAGCTGCCAAGCAACCACACGAAGTGGAATTCCTACAAGCTGTTGGAGAAGTCGCGGGTGCTGTTATCCCTTTTATCGAAAAAAATCCAAGGTACAACGAAGCCAGAATCCTTCAAAGGGTTGTAGAACCTGAAAGAATCATCATGTTCAGAGTTCCATGGCTAGATGACAACGGTGAAATTCATGTCAATAAGGGATATCGAGTTGAATTCAACTCAGCAATTGGTCCATTTAAAGGTGGATTGAGATTTCACCCTTCAGTAAACCTTTCAATCCTTAAATTCTTGGGATTTGAACAAGTATTTAAAAATGCCTTGACAACACTTCCTATGGGTGGTGGTAAAGGTGGTTCTGATTTCGATCCAAAAGGTAAATCAGATAATGAAGTAATGAATTTCTGTCAGAGCTTCATGACAGGACTCGCAAGACACATCGGTCCTAACACTGACGTACCTGCTGGTGATATCGGTGTAGGAGGAAGAGAAATTGGCTACTTATTTGGTCAATACAAGAGATTACGTAATGAGTTTACCGGGGTATTAACCGGTAAAGGAATGAACTGGGGTGGATCATTGATCCGACCAGAAGCTACAGGTTATGGAACAGTATATTTTGCTGTTGAAATGTTAAAAACCAGAAATGAAACTTTTGAAGGAAAGAAAGTTACCATTTCCGGTTCTGGTAATGTTGCACAGTATGCTTGTGAAAAAGCATTAGAATTAGGAGCAACTGTACTTACTCTTTCTGATTCCAGCGGATTCATTTATGATGTAAATGGCATCAACCGTGAAAAACTGGAATATGTAATGGAACTGAAGAATGTGAAAAGAGGACGTATCAAAGAATATGTAGAAAGATATCCTGACGCAGTTTACTATGAAGGTGAAAGACCATGGAAAATCCCATGTGACATTGCCCTTCCATGTGCTACTCAGAATGAAGTTAATGAAGCAGAAGCAAGAATGCTGGTTAAAAATGGATGTATGTGTGTTGCAGAAGGTGCCAATATGCCTAGCTTGCCTGAAGCAATTGAAGTATTCCAGGATTCTGGAATCCTTTATGCTCCCGGTAAAGCATCCAATGCAGGTGGTGTCGCAACATCTGGCTTAGAAATGAGTCAGAACTCACTCAGACTTTCATGGACAAGAGAAGAAGTGGATCAGAAACTCCACAATATCATGATCAACATTCATGAAGCATGCGTTGAATTCGGTAAAGAAGGTAGTGAGATTGATTATGTACAAGGTGCCAATATTGCCGGCTTCATTAAGATTGCAGATGCTATGATAGACCAAGGTCTTGTCTAAGGCTAGTAAAATAGCACTCATTTAGTTTATATGTATCCTGCTCCTCAGTTCCCTACTAGAGGAGCAGTTTTTTTTATAAATATAGACTTCGAGTGTTCAACCGTCTCTTTGAACTATATAAAGAGGCTCGATGAATGTTTCAGAATTACAACTTTGAGACTATTCTATTGAACGACGAAAGAAGGCTCCAGCCTCCGTTTCTAAACTGGTATACACATAAACTATCTTGTTGGTTTTTTAACATCTAAACGTTACAAGACTCCAACCATCTAATTGAACTATATATGGAGGCTCGATGAACGATGTGAGAAGGCTCCAAACTCCATTTCTATTCTAGATCCGGGC
>JABDLO010000151.1 GCA_013002995.1 Saprospiraceae bacterium
GGTCAATCTCCATCTATGGATATCATGGAGAGAGCCAGGAGATGGGAGGCTCGACAGAATGACGCTTATGTGAGTGTATTTTATGGTTTTCCATGGTCTGATGTTCCAGATATTGGTGCCACAGTGCATGTTATTACCAATGACGACCAGGAATTGGCTGATTCAATTGCCAATGATATGGAAGAGTACATCATGAGGGTGCGAGAAGACTTTGCATTAGGTACATATCCAATGCCCGATGAAGCTGTTAGTAAAACAAAAGAGGCTATAGCCAAAGGAAATACTCCAATAGCTCTTGGGGATTATTCTGATCGGCCGGGAGATGCTACCTGGATATTGAAGGAATTGATAGATGAACAAGTTGAAGGAGTACTTTACGCTTGTCTGAGAGACGAAAATGTCCTTGAAAAACTAAAAAATGACAATGCAACCGCTGGTGATCCCTTTGACATGGAAGTAGGAGGATTTACAGGTCCACAGGCGGGGAAACCGATAAGAATTAAAGGAGAGGTTAAGTATTTCGGCCCGAAGTGGTCTTATGAGAATATAGCAGTTATAGAATATGGGATAAACAACCTTTTAATCATTACTCCAACTTATGAGCAAATCACAACGTTGGGAAGGCTTCGTTTTGATCCTGTAGAACCTGACAATTATCAAGTATTTGTAGTGAAATCCCGAGTACATTTCCGTAGAGGCTTTGATGAAACTGGATATGCTAAGACCATTTTAGTGGTAGACGCACCGGGGTCATGGTTTGGTACAACCCGTTTAGATGCTTTGGACTATCAATTCGGCCCAATATCAGAACTGTACCCGTTCAATATTAAGTAACAAGAGAATTATGTAATATTTCCATCATTTCTAGTTGCCAACCGGTGGTGGACCATCAGGTATGATGCTCTTATACTCGTAATCTCCTTTCTTTTCTTTAAACTCCATTTTAATAGCTTCAATTAACTCTGGATCTTCATAAAGATCGATCATAGTCATTGACAAAGCTTTAGCGGCATAAGCCATTCCTTTATGGCCGATTGACATTCCACCACAAGCTACTACAGCCCATGAATGCCAGGGAGTACCATTAGGAGCAGTTGTTGCACTCAATCTTATTACCGGTACAACCCAGCTTACATCACCTACATCTGTAGATCCACCCATAGGATGTTCTAACGTTTCTTCCATCGGTTCGATCTTGGATACAATACCTATTTCTTCCTTGCCAGTTGCTTTTTGAATTCCTTTGGCAAATGCATGTTCTTCTTCAGTATAGGTGATCGGTCCCAGGAACTCCAGGTTTTCCTGCATTTTAGCAGATCCGGTCCTGTTGACCAGAATTTCATGTACACCGGAGATTAAGTTGATCTTATAGTCGGTTTTCGTCATGATGGCAGCTCCTCGTGCAATTTCTTCCACATGCTTCCATACTTCCTCCATTCCGGATCTCCTGGTATCTCTCACTCGTGTCCAGATCCTGGAATAATCAGGAACTACATTGACCACCTTTCCAGCATCCTGGATGTGATAGTGGATTCTTACAGTAGGCTTGATGTGTTCTCTGAAATAGTTAATGCCCGCTGTATATAGTTCTAATGCATCAGAGGCAGATCTGCCATTCCAGGGGTCACCGGATGCATGAGCTGCTTGTCCGTAAAATTCTACCATGAAATCTACCAATGCCAATCCCTTCTGGACTGCAGTTTTAGTCTCTCCACTTGGATGCCAGTCCATGACAACATCTACATCATCAAATACTCCCGCTCGGATCATCCAAAGTTTGCCGAAGTACTTTTCTTCTGCCGGTGTACCATAAAACCTGATGGTACCCTTCAATTTTCCATCCTCGATTAATTCTTTAATTGCAGAAGCCGCTGCCAAAGATGCAGTGCCGAATAGGTTATGACCACAACCATGGCCAGCCATTCCTTCATTCAATGGATCCTTATGGGGAACCGGTTTTTGTGATAATCCTGGCAATGCATCGAATTCACCGAGGATGCCAATGACAGGAGCGCCTTCACCATATTCAGCAACAAAGGCAGTAGGCATTCCACCGATGTCTCTAGTAATTGAGAAACCTTCTTTTTGAGCATATTCTATCAAAGCTTGAGAAGACTTTGTCTCCTGAAATGCGATCTCCTCAAAGGACCATATCTTGTCACTTAACTCTGTAAGTTCTTCATAGTTTTGATTGACATAATCGATCGCACTTTGTTTGTGAGGGTGGGTGTGATTCTGCCCAATTAAGGATTGTGCAAATAAGAAAAGGAGAAATATGTTTAATCTATTCATTTGGAAAAAATCTTTTACATCATCCATATCTTGAAATAATCAATTTGAAAACAGAGGTGAAGAGATGATGTTATTGAGTGAAATAATCCCTATAAAGAAACAAAATTTTAGCAATATGGATGGCTCTGGCAAATTGTACACTTCTATTACCAATACATTGTATATCTTGTATCTTAAGATTGAATCTTGATGAATAATTGAATATCTTGTTATGAATACCATTATTGAAATTTTAATTTATGCCCTTTCTTTTATAATTGGAGCTTACCTACTCAAAGGCGTTACCATTAAAAATTTTCTTCAAGCCATTATAGTTGCCCTGGTTGTAGGTGTACTGGATTATACCTTAGGGAATGTCCTTCGATTTGTGACACTTGGATTGTTGTCATGGGGAATCTTTACCTGGCTGCTCAATGCCATTCTGATTCAGATTGCGGATTACTTTCTATCAGGACTCAAGGTTAAGAATTTCTGGTGGGCATTAGGCTTGGCTGCTATTGTAAGTATCGTCAGTGGATTTTTAATGGAATTCGTTTTGTGAACCAATCTCAAATAAATATCCCAGTCGTGAACTCCTAAATATTGGGTACATGTTAAATATTGAATTTAAGCCCCTAAAAATGAAAAACCTGATAATTATATTCCTTTTAATGTGTTTATACGTGACTTCATCTGCTCAGGC
>JABDLO010000160.1 GCA_013002995.1 Saprospiraceae bacterium
GATGTATCCCTCATAGAACACCGGAATAATCATGTTTTCTTGGATACAGGCTCGCCACATCATGTGCAACTGAGTCCTAGTTTGAGTGATCTGAATATAAAGGAAAAAGGAGCTGAAATTAGATACGCTGAACCATATAAAAAAGAAGGAGTGAACGTAAACTTTGTCAAGAAGCTATCGGATGGTCATTTTGCTATACGGACCTATGAAAGAGGAGTCGAAGACGAAACCCTGTCATGTGGTACTGGTGTTACAGCTGTTGCTTTAGCCATGAATTATATTGGAGAGACCGAAAAAAATCTTGTGCGATTGGAAACTGAAGGAGGCAAATTGGAAGTTTCCTTTGAGAGAACCGAGAATGGTTATTCTGATGTCTGGCTTAAAGGACCCGCTAAACAAGTATTTAAAGGGGAGATCACATGGTGACATTGCAAGGAGAACATATTCATTTACGCGCCTTGGAACCAGAAGACCTTGAATTTATCCATGGTATAGAGAATGATGAGTCCATTTGGGAATTGAGCAACACACAAACGCCGTATTCAAGATTCTTGATCAAGCAATATTTGGAGCACGCCCAAAAGGATATTTACGAAGTAAAGCAATTGCGATTAGTAATAACCGACAAGACCAATAAAGCCTTAGGCATGATTGACCTTTTTGATTTCGATTTCAAGAACAAAAGGGCAGGAGTTGGCATTTTGGTCAAGGATGAAAGTAAAAGAAACCAAGGTATAGGGAGTGAAGCACTGGAATTATTGACAGAGTATAGCTTCAATAGATTGAACCTGCATCAATTATATTGCAATATTTCGGTTGACAACGAAGCTAGTATTAATCTTTTCACCAAGCAGGGCTTCAAGAAAATCGGAACCAAGAAAGATTGGAATTTTACGGAAGGTAAATTCCATGATGAAATTATGTACCAGAAAATCAAGAACTGATGTATCTCAAGAGAATCTTATTGGCAATTGTATTAATTGGGCTTGTCGTTGCAGGCTACTTCGCCTATTTCATATATTCAGCCATGATCGCACCAAATACGGCTTTTCAAAATGAAGAGGCTTACCTTTATATTCCTACTAATGCTTCCTATCAAGATGTTCGCAACGACTTGGAGCCTTTGTTAAAGAGTATCAATAAGTTCGATGCGCTGGCAAAACGCAAAAAATACATAACCAATGTGAAACCTGGGCGTTTTGTCATTAAGAAGGACATGAGCAATAATGACATCATTAATTCCATAAGAAGTAACAACTTACCAATTAAAGTCTCCTTCAATAATCAAGAGACCATTATGCATTTGGCAGGAAGGATAGCTGACCAAATTGAAGCGGACAGTACGTCATTAATTAAGGCCATGACCGATGCCAATTTCTTGCAAGAGAATGACTTTAATGAGGATACAGCCATAAGTATGTACATTCCAAATAGTTATGAGTTCTTCTGGAATACCTCGGCAGAAAAATACAGGAATCGCATGCTCAAGGAGTATAACAAATTCTGGACAGAGAACAGGCTGAACAAGGCCAAGAACCTTAATCTCTCTGAGGTTGAGGTCATGACTCTGGCATCCATCGTACAAAAGGAAACGGCAAAAGTAGACGAAAGACCACGAGTAGCAGGTGTTTATATTAATAGATTGAAGATAGGTATGCCTTTGCAAGCAGATCCAGCGATAATTTTCGGTATGAAAAAAGCTGCTGGAAATTTTGATCTTGTTATTAAACGTTTACTTTATAAGGACCTTGAAATGGATTCTCCTTACAATGTCTATAAAAACAGGGGCTTGCCTCCTGGTCCTATTGCGATGCCTGATATATCATCAATAGATGCAGTGCTCAATTACGAAAAGCATGATTATCTCTATTTTGTGGTCAATGTGCAGAATTTCGGATATCATAAATTTGCCAAATCCTTATCGGAGCATAATCGCAACAAGCAGGAATATGTGCGTTGGATAAATAAGCAAGGAATAAACAGATAATCGTGAACGCCCCAAAAATCCAGTTACTTCCAATAATTCTAACATTTATTTCCTGCTTTTCTCTATCAGGGCAAACAGGACTTAATGATTTCCTTAAGCCTAGTGACACCCTGAACAAATCTAGACGTAATGCTATTGTCATAACTGAAGCTTCTTTGGCTTCATTGACTTTAATCGGATTAGATCAATTGACCCTTCTCACTGACACCGCTCCAATCAAGTACATTCGATCCAACTCGACCGACATAATATGATGCCATGACATGACCCATCTTATCCATGAGGAGCCACTCATTATTATCGTTTATAGTACGGAATTTTGACCTTTGAAAATCGTTGTACCATAATTGGTCCAGACCTATAAGTGTCAATGATGCTAATGAAGCTTCAGTAATGACCACCGCATTACGCCTTGATTTGTTTAGGGTGTCACTAGGTTTAAGGAAATCATTAAGTCCTGTTTGCCCTGAAAGTGAAAAACAGGAAATAAATGCAAGAATTATCGTTAGTAACTGGATTTTTGGGGCGTTCACTATTATCTGTTTATTCCTTGCTTATTTATCCAACGCACATATTCCTGCTTGTTGCGATTGTGCTCCGATAAGGAT
>JABDLO010000166.1 GCA_013002995.1 Saprospiraceae bacterium
GCCATAAACTGGTCCATTGATGGCAACCGTCCAGATACGGTATTTGTCCATTAATGTTTTTGCCATATCATTTGGTTTCATCCCTTCGATGCCAACGTTGGCAATGCCACAGGAACGATGAGGCTCAATTGGAGTATTCACATTTATGCCAGGGGTTTTTCTTACCTGGTCTGACCAGTATCTCTGCAGGTATCTTAATCGCTCTTCTTTCCTTTTTCCACCTATCCTTTCATAATACTCAATGGCATTGATGACGGCCAGGTCAGTATATACCGGATGGGTACCTGTATGATTGAGTTTAGCAATATCATCATCTGCCTTACCCCAGGTTGCAAAGAAAGGCCAGATCTTTTCTATCTTTTCCTTTTTAACATAAAGTAGTCCTGATCCAAGTGGGACACTTAACCACTTGTGAAGGCTGGATCCATAATAATCGCAATCCAATGCCTTTACGTCAACATTGATATGGGCAATTGCATGGGCTCCATCTACCATAACATCCACACCATACCCATGGGCCATATCACATATCTTTCTTACCGGTAAGATGTGTCCAGTAATATTGATCATATGACATATCATCAACAATTTTGTCTTTGGAGTAATCTGAGATTCGTACAGCTTTACTATTTCTTCATCTGATTTAGGATGATCCGGAACAGAAACTTCCTTCACTACAATTCCTAATTTGCGTTGCATCAACTTGAACTGATTACGCATTGCCCCATAATCCTGCTCTGCCATGATCGCTTCATCTCCTTTATTCCATGGAAAGCCGCCAATGATGGTATCGAGAGATTCCGTGGTGTTTCTGGTGATGACAACTTCATCGTGTGAAGCGTTAATCATGTCTGCCAATCTATCCGCAGAAGCTTTTTTATTGGCCCACTGATTGGTCCTCATATAGTAGGAACCCTGGTAGTTAACTGTCCTTACATGATGAATATAGTTCTCAAGAGTCTCCTGAGGTATGAAACAATAGTAACCATTTTCAAGATTGATGTAATCCGGCTTTAAACGATAACCACTTCTGATCTGTGCCCAGAAGTCTTCATCGGTCGCCAAGTCCTTTGGATCAATATGTTCATATTTGTCTACAAGGCTGGAAATGCTTTTGAGAAATGGTGCCATACCAAGTGATAGCATGGCTGATTTTTGAAGAAATTCTCTTTTATTCATAACAATAAGGTTATTGTGTTTTATTCTTTCCATGGATCATAAGAACCAAAATTCCAGAGGTATCCCTCCAGGTCTTTACAAGTATACCCACCTCCTCCATAATCCTGCATAGTAAGCGGCAAACATATTTCTGCACCTTCCTGGACAGCATTTTGATAATGCTGCTCTATATCCTCTATAATAATGTAAGGACTGATGGTATTATAGCCTTCAATTTCGTGAGGGTGCTTGACCAATCGATCAAATTCATTATCCCTTTCAGAAGCGATCATGATCATAGCGTTATTTAATATCAATTGTGCATTGGCAATAGAATCACCTTCTCCTTCATGTATAACTTTTTCAGTAAATCCAAATGCTCTACATAGCCATTCAATAGCTTTTCTTGCATCTTTATACCTATAGGTTATAATAATTGGGGCACCTTGAGGATCCACATTACTTGTTTTGTCTTCCCCAAATTATCAATTTATGATGTCAACTTAAAATTCCTGCAACCCAAAATCCTAAAAACGTACCCAAAGCATTTCCTAAAGACCCCAATAAAACGGCTGGAAGTACCAAATCGGAACGGCCTATACTACGTGCGAGGGCCAGAGCTGTTGTACCTCCGCCTACATTTGCCTGTGAAGCTACAGCTGCCATATCAAGGTCAATCTTGAATATCCATGCTGTTGCAAATATGATCACTCCATGTACCAATACAGTAATGGTCATTAAGACCGTAAGATATACCCCAAGCATTCCAATATCTGCCAGTGCTCCTACATCGCAGTGAGCACCTATAACGGCAAGGAATAAGTACACTGCTCCCAAGCCCAATAACCTGGTGCCGGAAAGTTTACCAATAACCTTGAATTGGGCAAGGATTAAAGCTATCACCGTAAGGATTAAAATCGAAGGTATATTGATGTTGAATTGACTTATATATTGAGCGAGATTCTCAGATATCCACAATGAAAATAATCCGATCATAAGGATCAGTGCAAGGTCGGCCGGATGAAGGGCTTCAGTGTCTTCATCTATTCCGAGATCAGGAACCGAACCAGCATGAGTCTTTTGTTTGAGTTTGCTATGCCATAGAGGCGCAAGAATTGAAGGGATAGCAATGGTAATGACCATCCACAAGGTAGTTACGATATTATCAGCGACAACCGTCCCTGCAAATAGAATACCTTCATTCATGACATCATAGTGAATGGCTACAGCATTAAAGTTAATGCTACCTCCCGTATAAGTACCTGTAATCATACCTGCTATGGCGTGATGAAGTTCTCCTATTGTCTCACCTCCGCTGATGATCCACATCCCGGACAGAACTCCTATGGCAGTCCCGAAGGATCCAACTACAAAGATGATGATGATCGGAAGACCGGCCTTTAATATGTCTTTCAGGTTTACTTCCAGCAATAACCATAAGATGGAAAGGGGAGCAACATATTGAAATATTACATTATAAATGGGGACTGGAGTTTCTTCTGTAGATGATGTAGGAATGATCCCCAGATTGGCAACAACTGCTGTAAAAATGATGACAACCAGTGCTGTACCTGCATGTTTTAACCAGGACCTTCTGCCGACCCATTCAGAACATACAATGATGAGACAAAGTACTCCTAAAACCATTACCCCTTTTTCTATTCCCATCATTTTAAGATTATTCCCATCTAATATATTATAAGTTTTAAGGATTTTATGACTAGACTCTAAAAGTCCTTTAAATCAAAGAGGGCCCTGAAATTTCAGAGCCCTCTTCTTGATTAGTATCTTGTGGATATATTATCTTCTATCTTCCGCTTTTTTAACTACAATTTTTCTTTCATCCAATTCAACATCATTCAACTCCACTATTGCTTTGTAGGCTTCACACTCATCGGGCATTTCGATAAATCCAAACCCTTTGGATCTATTTTCTTCCCGATCATAAAT
>JABDLO010000183.1 GCA_013002995.1 Saprospiraceae bacterium
CCCATAAACAAATCAATGTAAATAGGCCAATGCCAAACATGTAAATGCGGGTCAATACCCGGTATATTTCTTCCACTGATGAAAATTTCTTCTTGCATGTCTATTAAATTATTGATTATATCAAGTAGAAAATATTAGGTTGAGTACCCGCCTCTGGTGCCAATACTTTATAATTTCTTTTCTTCATGATCTTTGATATGGCGCTTGAGGGGTCATCTAGATCTCCAAAATACATGCACTTTGTAGGGCATACAGAAACACAAGCAGGATCTTGTCCTTTTTCAACCCTATGGATACAAAATGTACATTTATCAACATACCCTTTAGGATGGAAATATCTTGCATCATAAGGACATGATTCAATACAAGCACCGCATCCAATACATTTATTTTCCTGAACGAGAACAATTCCTCCCTCCACTATATGACTTGCTCCAGTAGGACAGCACCTTACACAAGGAGCATTACTACAATGATTACATCTCTCAGATCGAATCTCCATTTCTAAATCCGGATAAGAACCAACCACAGTTTCAGTAACCCAATCTCTACAAAAACCTATTGGAACTTCATTTTCAATCTGACATGCCACAACACAATCACTGCATCCAACACATTTTAAAGTATCAATTGCCATTGCATATCTCATAGTCATATTTTTTTAAGCAGGTTCAATAATGAAGGTGACAAAATTGCCTCTCATGCCTGTACCACCCATAATGTCATCCATTAATACATTGGTGATTAAATCTGAATCGTTGGCACCTTTGCCATATGCTCTCGATAATCTCTTTTCTCTATGACCAAAACCGTGGACCATATAAATTGAATCCCATCTGATCCGTTCTGTAACTCTTACCTTAGCTGGAAAATCTGAGACGATACCATCTTGATTTTTCAATTTGATCAGATCTCCATTCTTCAGGTTCCATATTTTAGCGACCTTAGGATTGATCCAAATATTGTTTTCATCCATTAGGTCAGTCAAGTAGGCATTATTTGATGTTCTACTGAAAGTATGCATAGGTGCTCTTCCATATATCAGTCGATAAAAGTTCTCTGGTGGTTGTTGATGCTCTTTGTAAATTGGAAGAGGATCAAAACCTAAAGATTTCAATTCTGTACTGTAGAGCTCAACCTTACCGGTACTGGTATTGAAAGGTATTGTGGATTCTTTATCATAATAAAGAGAAGATGTTTTAGGGTAAGTCTTAATTCCTATCCTGGTCATCTCATCATATGAACTTCCTATCTGCCTTAATTGCCAATCAAGTACTTCAGTAAATTCTTTATAATCAAAATAATTACCCAATCCGAGTTTCTCTCCTATAGCTTTAGCCATCCACCAAGCAGGTTTGGATTCCCCTTTTGGAGGTGCACAAGGCATTCTCAGAGCAACATTAGGTTCTCTATGAGGAGATAACCTCAAGTCATCATGTCTTTCAAGGTAAGTACATTCAGGAAGTACAATATCTGCATATCCTGTAATTTCCATTGGCATTGTATCCACTACTGCTAAAAATTCAACTGAATTTGCAGCTTTTTCAAACGTTGCCTTGTCAGGCAAAGTTAAAGGCAGGTTGGTACCACTCACGATCCATCCTTTAATCAGATGTTCGGGATTATTCTCTGGAATTGAAGCTTCTATAAAAGTATTAGATAAAGCAAGACCTGCCAGTGGATATTTACCATTCAGTGTATCTCTCCAACTCCATTTTGGTTTTGGATATGGAGGATGTGGATAATCAGGAATTGACATTTTTTCACTATTGAAGATTCCACCTCTTTTACCCCAATTACCTAGAAGCGCATTGATGATAGCTGTAGCTCTCGATCTCTGTGTATCATCTCCATACCAGGTGACATGTCGTCCTGGATGAACAATTGCTGCCGGTGCAGCAGCTGCCATTAATCTCGCCGTTTTTCTTATTAAATCAGGCTTTATAGTGGTAATACCGTATGCCCATTCTGGCGAGTGTCTTCTCACATGGTGCTTTAATTGTTCAAATCCATATGTATTCTTTTCAACAAATGATTTATCATATAGATCCTCATAAATAAGTACATGAATCCATGCTAACAGCAATGCCATATCAGTTGCCGGTTTAATAGGTAACCAATATTTAGATTTACTGGCTGCAGTTGAATATCTTGGATCAACTGTGATGATATCAGCTCCCTTATCAATGGCGTCAGACATTTCCTGAACCTGCCCATTGTGCATATTTTCACCAAGGTGAGAACCTATTAATACCAGGCATCTTGTATCTCTGATATCTAAAGGCTCTGGAGACCCAAGGGTTTTCCCATACGTAAGTTTGTATCCTACCTCTCTGGGACCTCTACATTGTGCATAAGAAGGCGCAACTATATTAGATGATCCATAAGCCTTCAATAAATGTCCGAAATGTTTTCCGGAAGACCCATGATTAAAAAGGGCAAGGCTTTCAGGTCCGTATTTTTCCTTCAATTCACCCATTTTCTGAGCCATATAATCTGTGGCTTCATCCCAAGATATTGGTTTAAAGGTCTGCTCACCATTTTCTTCAACCCTCAGTAAAGGTGTGAGTAATCTATCTTCATCAGTATACATTCCTATTCCTCCTGTTCCTCTGGGACATAATCTACCATTGCAATGTGGATCCTGTTCATTGCCACGCAATGATTTTAAATTCCCTTGCTCATCATATTGGGACCAGGCTGCACATTTCCAAAAACACACTTCACAATAGGTAGGAAAAGTCTTGTTTACCCAATCCGGCCCTGAGGCGAATCGAGTAACATCCAAGGCTTTAAGTGACTGGTAATCATTATAAGCAAGTGCGAGGCCACCTAGTCCAAGCGCTGATATCTTGATAAAATCTCTTCTCCTTGTCATGATTGATTGTTTTAAATAATCCTGTTGGCACAGACCGGCCAACAGGATCTTGCCATGCATCGGTTAATATGCATATTAACTTTAGTCCATAAAGTGATGCTCACCCTATTTCATAATTTCCATAATTACTGGACAACTTCCTTGGTGGCTGACCACTCAAAGTATGCCCCATCGTAAACTTTCACATTGTTATATCC
>JABDLO010000192.1 GCA_013002995.1 Saprospiraceae bacterium
TGGCACTCTTTTCTCTGCTACTAGTTCGTCCATTTCCTGGTCAAGATTACCTCCACTTATATCGTTAACCAGGGAAGCACCTGCATCAAGTGCCTGTTCAGCAACTTTTGATCTAAAGGTGTCAATAGAGATAATAGATTCTGGATATTTGTCAGCTATGGCTTCAATTGCGGGTATTACCCGGTCTAACTCTTCATCAACTGTAATATTGGTGGCACCGGGTCTTGATGAATATCCACCTACATCAAGAAAATGGGCCCCATCTTCAAGCATTTTACCTGCGGTAGTGATGATTTCTGAAATACTTTGCTTTCGGCTCTGAGAATAGAATGAATCGGGTGTAACATTAATAATACCCATTACTTTAGGCCTCGAAACATCGAGGATTTTTCCACGAATGTTAAGTGTGTTTTTACTTGAAAATGATTTATCTTTCACCGCTTATTCCAGACTTGAATTCGAGTCCAAATTTATAAAGATCAGGGAAATTGAAGAGGAAAACAGAAGAGGAGTATAAAGATATTATTGAGGAATGTAAGGACCTCTTTAAAAAGAAGACTAAGGATTATGGAACAGCTTGGAGAGTACTTAGAGTTCCTTCCATTACAGATCAGATATTTATAAAGGCCCAAAGGATACGTAGCGTCCAGGAAAAGGGGAAACAAAAAATTGATGAGAATATCTCCAGCGAGTTTAAGGGTATTATTAACTACTGCCTAATTGCTATGATGCAAATAGAACTCAATAATGATTCCCGAATGGAGATTCAATACGAAGAGCTCGAACCATTATACGACAAGTTTGCCACTCAGACCCATGATTTGTTGTCGGATAAGAATCATGATTATGGTGAAGCTTGGAGGGATATGCGTATATCCTCGATTACAGATATTATCTTAATGAAATTACTTCGTGTAAAACAGATCGAAGATAATGAGGGGGAAACCATTGTCTCTGAAGGAGTGATTGCTAATTATCAGGACATGATAAATTATTCCGTTTTTTCACTCATTATGCTTAGCAATGAGAATTAAGTCTATAGTAGGTGCCACATTTAGATTAATCACTGCAGTACTTTTTATTTTTTCGGGATTGGTCAAATTAAACGATCCAATTGGTACGGAAATAAAACTGGAGGAGTACTTTGAGGTATTTGCTGCTGACTTTGGAGACTTCTTTCTCATATTCATTCCAGGGGCACTTGAAATTGGGCTATTCCTGATCATTTTGGAAGTAGTTCTCGGAATCGCCTTGCTGATGAACTACCGTATGGGAATTACTACAAGGGTCCTATTGGGACTCATTATATATTTTACATTCCTTACATTTTACTCCGCATATTTTAACAAAGTAACAGACTGCGGTTGTTTTGGAGATGCCATTCCTCTGACTCCCTGGCAATCCTTCTACAAGGATATATTTCTTATGGTGTTAATTTTTTATCTATTCATTTATAGAAAGCAATTTCAGCCAGTAATTGGCCTGAAAATGGGCAATATCCTCATCGGTATTTCAACCTTTGTTTCATTAATAATAGGGATATATGCAATTGAACACCTGCCATATATTGATTTTAGAGCCTATAAGATCGGTGATAATATTAAAGAAAATATGCAACCAGAGGAGCAGCCCATTTTTGAGTATACTTTTACCAGAGATGGTGAAGAGGTGAAGAGTATCAAATACTTGCTTGAAAGTGATGGATACGAATTGGTAGGTTATGAGATTATTAATGAGGATAAGACAACACCAAAGATTACAGATTATAATGTTTGGAATCCGGATGTGGGTGACTTTACAGAGCAGACTTTTCAAGGTGTAAAGCTGATGGTCATTGTTGTTGATGCAGAAAAAGTAGAACCTCAAAATATATCGGATATTTCAAACCTGCTGGGAGAAGTTGGAGGTAGTATTGAATCTGTGGTTCTTACCTCTACTGATCCTTCGGTATTTGAACTATTCAGACATGAATACCAACTTGCGGTTCCTTACTTTTTCTCCGATGCCACAGTTCTAAAGGCTATGATCAGATCCAATCCTGGCACCATCCTGATAAATAATGGGACTATAGCAGGGAAGTGGCATTATAATGATACACCCAATGTGGGTCAGCTATTAGAAGCTCTCAATTAATGGTATAATGAAAGTTTATCTAATTGGTATGCCAGGTAGTGGCAAGTCTACACTGGGGAAGGATCTGGCAAAAGCACTGAAATCAAGATTTGTGGATCTTGATGAAGAGATTGAGGCAACAGAAGGAAAGAGTATAATTGAGATATTTCAGGAAGACGGGGAGGACAAATTTCGAATAATAGAGTCCGATTTGTTAAGGAGCTTCTCCAAATCAACTGATGAGTTTGTGATGTCTACTGGTGGAGGAACACCGTGTCATCATGATGGTCTTAATATCATGAATGAAACGGGTGTCTCTGTCTATCTTAAAGTTAGTGACAGCGAACTTTGTCTAAGACTTGAAAAAGAGAAAGAATCAAGGCCCTTGCTTGCTAGAAACCAATCCTTGGAATCTGTCATTAGCAAATTGCTTTTAGAAAGAAGGGATACCTATGAACGGGCGAAGATCATAATAGAATCTGATCATATCTCAACGCAGGACCTGGAATCAGCTATTGCTAGAAGTTGAATCCCATCGTTAACATCATTTTAGTGTTGTTACTTGTAATGTCTGCAACAGGAGTAACTCCTTGCTCGATTAGATACGGTGCATAGGATTGACTTAGTTGATTATGAACTACTCCTAAATCAATGTAGAATTTATTGAGTCGTATACCTAAACCCCCGGTAAATACATTACTGTTACCCTCAAGAGGATCCAGGGTACCCTGAGCAGTTGAGTAATTCGCATATCCAGCACGTAATCTGAGCGCATTAATTCTGAATTCCGCTCCTGTTTTGAAATTTACGACTGCAGAAGCCATTTGCTTAATTGCCTCATTATCGTCACCCATAGAAAAAAGATTGGAATTTAACTTAACTGTAGAATAGTCAATGTATTCAACGTCAGCGGTTATAAAGCCAATTTTGCCAATAAAGAAAGCAACTCCACCATTCAATCTCCAGGGTGTAGTGAGATTATAATCTGAGATCAGAATATCTGTTTGTGAAGACACAAAATTCAGTAAAGTATCTCCATCTATAGCATCCTCATATAAATAGTTATTCCAATCAGCGTACATATCCGCCGTATAGGTGTCATCTAAACCATAATAAGTCGGAGAAATAAAGGATGCTCCTATGTTGATAAAAGGTGCTGGCTTTAGAATGAATCCGATTGTTCCATTGACACCAGTACCGCCAATTTCAAGAACCTCCGTCAACTCGGTTTCGAATAAGGGATCCACAACAAAAGATTCAGAGTACACTCTTTCTGATCTATAATTGAGATCGACTATACCAAGACCCAGTCCGAAGTATAGGAGATCGTTAACATTTCCACCATAGGAGAAACTCCATTGATATTGGGAACCTTTGTTTCTAATTGTTTCTATTTGAAGTGGGATGCCATCTACATCTGTAAAATATATGTCATCAGGACC
>JABDLO010000359.1 GCA_013002995.1 Saprospiraceae bacterium
TGAGGGAAGGTAATGATATCAGTTAATGTATCGTGTTGGAGATATTCAACATTTAATTGATGTAGGTATCTGTCACTACAGAATACATAATTGATGAAACCAATTGATTTTTGATGTTGTGAAGCAATTTGGATCAACCATTCTGAGGCCTTCTTTGGTTGTTGAAAGCTGAATTCAATGTCCTCAGAAAAGAAATTGATTTCTGACATGTCAGATCTGGAAATGCATTTCTACGGTACTGCCATTATTCTGAAAAGTGATCCTGTCGGCAAGCCTGGACATGATATATACTCCTCTGCCCCCACAACATTCGATATTTTCAGGAGCTGTTGGATCCGGAACCTCCTCCAGGTTAAATCCACCGCCTTCATCAGTAACTGTGATCTTAAGATGCTTGTTCTTTTGGATCATCTGTATGATGACCAACTTTTTTTCATCTTCTTTATTGCCATGTATAATGGCGTTATTGACAGCCTCTGTCAGGCTGATCAACATGTCCGGGTATCTGTCCGGACTGATATTACAATTAGAGACTGCATTCTGAAGAAAGTTCTCAACTTCCGATATGCGGCCTGCAATAGACGGTATTGTAAGCATTTTAGTACTCATTTAAGCTGATCACACATGCATGAACACTATTTTTCTCCTTTTAGTGCCCGATAATATTGGTCCACTAAGAATTTATAATATGGCTTCAAGTCGGGAGACACTGTTTTATACATTTCAATTTCGGATTCTCTTTTCTTAAGATAATCCTGTAGTGCAGGAGGAAGCTCCCTTCTTTTCTCCTGTGCTATTTCTGCCTTTCTTTTATTGTCGTACTCTCTTTGTTGCTCTGCTTTTTCTGCTTCAAGTAGCCTCGTAAGAATTTCCTGTTGTCTCATAAACATTTCATTATCAAGACGTTTATTGACCAGGTCTTCTTCAATTTTATCCATCTCGTCGATGATTTCCTGGAGCTCTTTTCCTCCCTTTCCTTGCTCTCCTTTTGCATCCCTCATGTCTTGTAATGCTTTCCTCAAGGCAGCTTGTCTGGCAGCAGCTTCTGCAAAGTCTTTGGAAGAAAGCCCCTCACCGCTCTGTTGCTTACCCTGCATTTCTCCGAGTTTTTCTCCTACACCTTGCTGTCCTTCAGTGATCTTATCCATCGGAACATCCCCTTTCTGACCCTGGCCTTGGCCTCCGGGTTTATCACACATTTGTGATCCGGACATCATTCCAGCCATCTGTTGTTGCATCTGTTCCATATTATCACTCAATATTAATGCCAGATCGTTGACATTCTTCATGGTGCGCCTTTGGCTCTCATTCGCTTCCGGCACCAATCGCTCTTCCAGTTCATCCAGACTCTCGTCCATATTCCTCCTAATCTCTGCAGTTTTCTCCGCTACAAATGATTCAATAGCAATCTGTCTTGCAGCCAAAGCATCAAGACTGTCCTGAATAAGCTGGAAGTCATTTTTTAACTTGAATTGATCCTGCAGTAGCTCAACATATCTAGGTGTGGATGATATCGTTCTCAACAACTCATTTGATAAATCTTCCTGATCAAACGAGAGGGTGACCAAATTTTCCAATAACTGTCTCAACGCTTTTAAGTCTTCAGCCATCTGTTCCTGGTCTCCGCCTTGCATCTGTTGCATCAGGCTGTTGGACATCTCCTTCATTTTTTCACTGGCATTCTTCTGCGACTTGGAAGCTCCTTCATTATCCTGCTTTTCCATCTGCTGCTGGCTCTGGTCCATATCTTCAGAGATCTCATCCATTTTCTCATCATTGTCTTCCGACAAATCTTTAGGTGGAGACAATTCTTCGTTTTTCTCTTCCAGCTCCTCCATCTTCTCTTTTACCTCCTCAAATTCTTCCTGGATCTCTTTTTGCTCCTCCTGGAGTTCTTCCTGTGATTTCTCACCTTCCTTTGTCTCCTCAGACAATTCTTCTTGCTTCTCTGCTAATTCTTCCAGCTTCTCTGCCTGATCCTGGATCTCTTTCTCCATTTCCAGCTGTTTATACAATTCCAGTAACCGTTCCATGTTTTTCTTCTGTACCTCCTCCGACATTTCCATGTCTTCCATCATCTGGATCATATCTTCCTTATCGAGCTCTTGCATTAATTCCTGGATCTTCTCCATCAATTCCTGAGATTCCGGATCCATCAACTCCTCAAACATCTCCTGGAGCTTTTCCTGTTTTTCCATCTGCTCTTCATCCTGGTTCATCTCTTTTTGAGTCTCCATGTTCTCCTGGAACTTTTCCTGTGCATCTTGGAGCTTTTCTTGCATTTCTTTTTGTTGCTCAAGCAGTTTTTCAAGCTCCTTCTTATCTTGCCAGTTGAGTTCCTTTTTCTGAAGCATTTTTTCTCTCATCTTCTTGAGATCTTCCTGCATCTTACGAGATTCTTTAATCGCTTCTTCCAGATCCGTTTTTATTTTCTCTTCGTTCTCGTTTTCTTGTTTTTTTAATTCTTCAAGACTGGGCTTTTCAAAGGTCATTAATCCTGTCCTTGCTGACTTACTACCATTGATCAGGTCATTGTCTTTTACTTCAAAGAAATAACTGACCTTCTCTCCTGGCTCTAACTCAAGTGTCGCCACATCGAATACGTAGTCGTAATTGGTACTTCTTCCTTTTGCTATGGTGAGAGGAATTACCTTCATTCCACTTTCCGGAGTTGCTTCTTCTGAAGAAACTGCATAATTAAATGTCAATTCCTTCAATCCATAATCGTCAGAAGCTGAGCCTAAGAAATAAAATAATGTTTGATCCAGGCTGTCAGTATATCTCTCAACATTAATGGTTGGAAATTGATCCTTAATTACATTGATCGCATACCTGACTGAATCAGGAACAGGTACTGCTTCATTGGCAATGTATATTTTATATGATTGGTTGCTTTTAATTCTTTTGTCGAGATAAAATAACTCTTGTCCCTGTCGTGTAGAGGCCTCTGCCTGATTTCCATTAAATGAAAATGACACCTCATCGGCATTTAATGCATTTACGTTCCACCTGATTCTTGTCCCTTCAGGGATTACAAGGTCTCCGGTATTGCTGATTGACTCATCTCTTCTTCCTGTGTAAGATGGATAATCAAGGTCGATATCCATGTTGGCAAGGTTGGGTTTAACCAGTACTTCCAATGTTTGTTCTGCTGTGGATACATCACCGGAGAATATTTTGAACGTTGACTCCTTTTGTACATTTTTGAATGTGTAAGAGAATTTTCCAGGTTCCACTTTCTTTAACCTGTATTGAAAATCATTGACTTCAATAAAAGCTTCTTGTGGTGATACTTCACCTTCTGTTACTACATCTAATGTAAAATCTTCAAATTGTACGGCTTTCAGATCCTTATTTTCTATGGCAAAAGAGAAAGGTGCTTCTCTCTCAAATTCTTTGTCATTATTAATGATTCTGTGTGCTCCATCTTTAATAAGGCTTGGAGCTGCAAAAAGAAGTACCAGTAATAGCAGGAATGGTGGAAGTGCGTATTTGAGATATTGCTTGTTTTTAGATAGATCAATGGCATTCTTAAATGGTACCACCTTGATCGTAGAGGTCTTCTGATTAATACTGGCTTCGATTAAGCTTCTATCAGAAGAGTTTTCTGCTTGCTTCTTTAATTGTAAGACGTTGAGAAGTTTATCCTTTACATCTGAGAAGTGATCTCCAATAATATGTGCTGCTTGTTCATGTGAAATGGTGTCACCTAGATGAAAATATTTCAGAAGTGGCGATATGACCCATGCAGCAAGCATGCCGATGGTAGCAAAGATAAACCCAAAGAACAATAGCTTTCTGACACCTGTACTAAAGAAAAAATAGTACTCAAGTGAATTAAACACCAAAAACAACATTATAACAGCTCCCACTGTATATAATGAGCCTCTTATGATCTTATTGGTGTAATACTTTCTGATGAACTGGTCAAGCTTCTGAATCAGCAGCTCATAGTTAGAATGTGCGCTCATAATTTCCTCTTATCTCCTTTTAAGTTAAACTTGCTTCTCAGTCAGAAATTTAATACAGTCTGGTTAGAATTGACACATAAAGGTTTCAATCTAATGGTTTAAACTGATAAAATCAAGAAAGCATAGGGGTTTAAGACAATTTTGACCCTTTCAAGTCCTGCTTTAAACCCCTAATCTGTGTTTAAAACTACGATTTTTATATATCTCAGAAAGAACGGTATCTGGATTGCAATTGTTCATCAGTCTCCTGGTTGATGATTTCATCAAGGATTTTCCTCAATTTAATTTTCATTACTTCCTGTCCGGGTGATGAGTATCTGTCTTCCAATTTATTGATGGTTGAGGTTGCAACAAACTTCCTGAACATATTACCACCCGATAAGGCAATTTCCTTGAGCTTCATCGCAGCTTCAATCTGTCTTTCTTCTGATTGAAGTTTTAATAAATCAAAGTATTTATTGTAAAAATTAAACATTGCAAATAATGAAACCGACTCCAACCTATCCTCAAAGAAACCCAGGTATTTACCATTTCCAGATGAAGAATATATGTCCGCTACTATAGAGACAATAGCTGGATAATTTACTTTTTCATAGTCTCCTACATAATTCATAAGGTCGGGATCATTGTTTCTTTTCATTGCCTTTAATGCCGTTGCTGCAAGGCTATAAGCATCGTTTCCGGTTAATATGTTTACCAATTTAGGTTTTACAGAAGCATAATCCGTTTTCAATAGGCTATTGAGTGCCGCATTTCTTACTGATGAATGAGGATCTGAATCCAATATGCTTTCTACTCTTTCTTTTTGGTCCGGTTGTTTCCTGAGATTGATGTATTCTACCGCAAGTTCTCTAAAGTCTTCGTGTGGCTCATTCAGCATATTCTCCAGGACGGTCTCGAATAATGGCGACCTTTTCAGTGCATTAGCTGCCTTTAATTTATCGATGTAGTTATCTGAATATTTAAGTAATGCAAGGTTTTCTTCTGTAGACCTCGCCTGGTTTACTACAGCAAGCAAATCATTGTGCCCGTCATAAACGACAACAGACGGTTGATCAATGTTTTCAATCTCAAATGTTGTGTTGCGAGTATCCATTGTTGCTGGATAAAAAGTTGCGTTTCCTTTCTTATCATATAAAGCAATTTCAGTCTCTAACCGATATACCGGCAGGTGGTCTTCGTCATTCTGCACCTGGTCAACATGAATGAGCTGTTTCCTTTCTTCTGCTATGTATTCATACTTAATTTCTAATATAGGGTGTCCTGCTGAAAGGTACCACTGATCGAAAAACCATTGAAGGTCCATCCCGGTTACATCCTCGAATGCCATTCGGAGTTCGTCCACTTCTACAGCTGTAAATTCATTGTCCCTGAGATACTTATTAAGTGAAGCCCAGAATGCATCATCACCTACCAGGTTTCTCAACATATGAAGTACCAATCCTCCTTTATTGTAACTATGAGCATCAAACATTAACTCCTTATTGGGGTGATCATACCAGATCAATGGGTGGGTGCCTTGATTCTGAGCACTCATCAGGTAACCTTGCATTTCACTCATGCGGTGTTTATCTGCTCTGTCCCTACCATACTTATACTCAAACCATAAATACTCACTATAATTGGCAAATCCTTCCTGCAAAGTTAGATTGGCCCAACTCTCACACGTGACCAGGTCACCAAACCAATGATGAAACAGCTCATGTGCTACGATATAATCATTGTCATTATCTATCAATTCACGTCCTGTCTTCTGCACAAACTCACCAAACACTACTGCTCCCGTATTCTCCATGGCTCCTGACACATAATCACGGGCTATCACTTGAGCATATTTATCCCATGGATATTCATAAGCCAGCTTCTTAGAAAAGAAATCAATCATTTCAGGCGTATGGTTAAATATGGTCTTGGCATATGGACGGTATGGTTCTTCTACATAATATAGGTACTCAAGACCTTCTACTTCCTCCTTTACAACCGCATATTCGCCAACGGCCACCATGGTTAGATATGGGGCGTGTGGTTTATCTTGTTTCCATGTGTCGGTGCGGGTGCCGTCTGCATTTCTTATGGAAGAAATTAATTCCCCATTAGATAACGTAGAGTACTTGTCATCCACAGTCATAGAAATCTGTTGAGACATCCGTTCGTTGGGTTTATCGAATGTGGGATACCACCTACTGTTGTTTTCCGTTTCACCCTGGGTCCATATCTGCATGGGTTTGTTAGGGTCTTCACCCAATGGATTGATGAAAAAGAGCCCTTTATCGGATGTGATAGCTGCACTTCCTCCTTCCGGACCTTCGTTGGGCTTGGCTATATAATCAATAATAAGATTCACTTTTTCACCCCTGGTATATGTTCTATCAAGGAAGATCATCAACTTTATTCCATCATATGCGTACTTCAATTCCTTAGCACCTTTTGAGATTCTATTGATATCGAATCCCTTTGCATCTAATTCAACACTTGATTGTGGATAAAACACAGGAGTCATTTCAATATTTGCCGTTCCGATCACCCATTGGTTGTTCCAATCAAATCTTAAATCCAATGTGGTGTGCAACAAATCCATATACCTTGTTGCTGACGGATTATATGGAGGTAAAACCTGAGCTATAGGGTCTTCTTGCTCCTCTTTAGTAATAGGTGGGGCGGTAACCACCAGGGTGTCCAACATTTCCTCTTCTATAGGTGGGGCTACCATGACTACTTCCTTTGTACCACCACATGATGTCATCAGCAACATGGCTGATAACAAGAACGTTTTATTTATTATTTGATGAATCTCTCTTATCATCTTGCTTACAATTTTTCATTAATAACGGTAAAGTAATTAGATGGGTTTATACAGCTACATCATAATCCCTTAAAGCATTATTCAAGGATACTTTTTTATCTGTACTTGCTTTCCTCTTACCAATAATTAGGGCACAATTGACATTATAATCACCAGCCGGGAATTGTTTAGTATAGCTCCCTGGAATAACAACTGATCTTTCTGGTACTTCTCCTTTCATTGTTAAAGGTTTTTCACCCGTGACATCAATGATTTTAGTAGATTTGGTCAATACTACACCAGCCCCCAGAACCGCTTCTTTTTTCACTCTTACTCCTTCCACAACGATACACCTTGACCCTATGAAACAATTATCTTCAATGATCGTGGGTGTTGCTTGTAAAGGTTCTAATACACCTCCTATTCCCACTCCACCCGATAAATGTACGTTGCGACCTATCTGTGCACAAGATCCTACAGTTGCCCACGTGTCTACCATGGTGCCGCTACCGACCCATGCCCCTATATTAACGTAAGAAGGCATCATTATTACACCTTTCTCCAGAAAAGCTCCATGACGAGCGATTGCGTGAGGAACCACTCTGACTCCTTTGGCTTTATAGTCTTTCTTCAATGGAATTTTATCATGAAACTCAAATGGTCCTACTTCAATGGTCTCCATTTCCTGGATAGGGAAGTATAAAACTACTGCTTTTTTCACCCAATCATTAACATTCCAATTGCCATCATCTGTAGGCTCAGCCACTCGTAATAATCCTCCGTCTATAAGGTCAATGGTTGATCTTATGGCAGCTTGAGTTTCATATGAATCCAATTGTGTCCTGTCTTCCCAGGCTTTTTCTATAATGAGCTTTAATATCTCTATATTATGTTCCATAATATTTTATTTACTTGATTTTGAATCGCGAAAGTAAGTAAATAGTTGTTCAGGATTAAATCAAATTTACTACAGGATATAGCAATTGGCATTTCTTGTATATTGAGCATTCAATAAATCCCAGATGGAAAAAATCAAGATCAAAGAAAAAATCGGATATGCTCTTGGAGACACAGCATCCAATATTGCATGGCGGACATTAACCACTTTTCTTCTTGTCTTTTATACCGATGTCTTTGGCATTTCAGCTGCAGCTGCAGGTTTGTTATTGCTGATTACAAGACTTACTGATGGTGTCACCGATGTCGTCATGGGTATGATTGCAGACAGGACCAATACACCGAAAGGTAAATTCAGGCCATGGATCCTCTGGACAGCCTTTCCACTTGGGATTATACTTTCCCTCACATTTACTACTCCTGATTTTGGACCAACAGGAAAACTGGTTTATGCTTATTGCACTTACATTGCCTTGACTTTAATTTATACTGCGAGTAATGTGCCTTATTCGGCATTGATGGGTGTCATGACCTCTGATGAAAAAGAAAGAACAAGTCTTTCATCGTTCAGATTTGCTGGAGCATATCTGGGCGGGATATTAACCCAGGGTTTTTTAATATACCTGGTATTATTCTTAGGAGGAGGAGATGAAAACCAAGGTTATCAATATGCAATCTATCTATTATCGGCTGTCCTTGTTGTCTTCTTATTGATTACCTATTCAACAACCAAAGAAAGAGTAGTGTCTCCTCCTTCCGAAAAATCTTCACAGGTGTTGGATGACCTTAAAGACCTGGTAAAGAATAAACCATGGGTGATACTGCTGATTGTTGGTTTTCTTTTTGTTACGTACAATTCCATCAAGCAAGGCATTACCGTCATTTACTTCAAGAGATATTTAGACAATGAAATGCTCGCGGCTTCATATATGGTCGTTCTATTGGTGGTTTCTATGATAGCTGCAATGGTTACCTCACCTCTCGCCAATAGGTTGGGAAAAAGAAAACTTTTTATATATGTCATGGTCTTTTCCGGAATCACCAATGGATTCCTTTATTTAGCACAACCTGGCGACATCACTTTGGTGTATGTTCTGGGTACATTATCAGAATTTGGCGCAGGAATTATGCCTGTATTGTTTTTCAGTATGCTTGGAGACTCTGCTGATTATTCAGAATGGAAAAATGGTAGAAGGGCGACCGGACTTGTATATTCTGCCGGAACATTCGCGATGAAATTTGGTGGTGGTGCAGCGGGTGCGATTATCGGGTTTATCCTTGCCGGTTATGGTTATGATGGAATGGATGAAGCAACAATGGCCGGAGCAATGCCCGGCATCAAAATGCTCATGAGTTGGGTACCTGCATTGATAACTGTTCCAGTAGTATTGGTATTATTACTTTATCCACTTTCCTCCCAACAACTTGAATTAATGGGAGAAGAGCTACGTGAAATACGAGCCTCTAAAATGTAATATAAATATGAAAACATTTCCAAATGACTTTATGTGGGGTTCAGCTACCTCTTCGTATCAAATTGAAGGAGGGCACAACCAGGATGGAAAAGGTCCATCTATATGGGATGCCTTCTGTTCTATCCCGGGTAAAATCAAAAATGGCAATACAGGAAATATTGCTATTGATCATTACAATCGATTTGAGGAAGATGTTGCACTTTTAAAGTCCCAGGGGTTTAAAGCATACCGATTTTCTATATCCTGGCCGAGAGTTCTTCCTCAGGGAAAAGGAAAAGTGAATGAAGAGGGTATACAGTTTTACAACAATCTGATAGATGCTTTGCTCAAGCATGATATTACGCCGGTTGTGACCCTTTATCACTGGGATCTTCCCCTGGCATTACAATTGGAATCTGACGGTTGGCTGGACAAGGGTATTGTTGATCATTTTGCTCAGTATGCACGGTTATGTTTCGAAAGGTTTGGTGACCGGGTTAAACATTGGATCACATTGAATGAACCATGGGTAGTGGCTATTCTCGGTCATGGTCAGGGAGTTTTTGCACCCGGAAGGGTGTCTAATTCTGAACCATATCTTGCTGGTCATCATCTCATTCTTGCACATGCTGCCGCGGTAGATGTGTTTAAAAATGAATTTAACCACCAGCAAGGCATCATTGGAATGTCCAATAATTGTGATTGGAGAGAGCCCCTTACTGATAGCGATGATGACAAAAAAGCAGCAGAGAGAGCATTATTGTTTTTCGTTGGCTGGTTTGCCGATCCTTTATATCTGGGAGATTATCCTGAAGTTATGAAAGAGCGGCTAGGAAACCGGTTGCCGGAGTTTACCGCTGAAGAAAAAGAACTAATTAAAGGGTCTTCTGATTTTTTTGGTCTTAACCATTATACAACCATGTATGCGGCTGAAAATTATGGTAAAAACCAGGGCGGAAATGTCTATGGTAATGGAGGCCTCTCTGAGGATCAGAATGTAGATTTATCTATTGATAAGTCATGGCAATTAACGGAGATGAAATGGGCTGTTGTACCCTGGGGATGTACGAAATTGTTGGCGTGGATCAGTGAGAGGTATTCTTATCCCGATATTTACATTACTGAAAATGGATGTGCCTATGACGATCAGGTAGAAGATGGAGCAGTTCATGACTCTGAAAGGATAGATTTCTACCGTGGATATTTACAGGCATGCCATGAAGCCATCCAGAGCGGTGTTAACCTAAAAGGATACTTTGCCTGGAGCATGTTTGATAATTTTGAATGGGCTTCAGGATATTCTCTACGGTTTGGTATCAACTACATAGATTATGAAACCCTCAAAAGAATACCTAAGGATTCTGCTTACTGGTGGAAAAAGGTAGTCTCGGATAATGGCGTTTGATCTGGTACCAAATACTAAGTGTCTTGTATAATATGAGATATTTAAGTTAACATTTTTGTAATTTAATCTTGTTGATCAAATCCTTTTTTGATATGAATTACAAAAAGCTATTTGCGGTTAAATGGATGATACTCTTTCTTTTTACTCCATTATTTACTTTTGCTCAAAACGATCTTGACAACGGACTATACTTCGGATACCAAGGGTGGTTCAACGCTGAAGGAGATGGTTCTCCTACCAATGATTGGAGGCATTGGTTCAGGGCCGATGTCTCTCCGTCGGTAGGCAACCTTACAATAGATTTCTGGCCCGACATGTCAGAACTGGATGCTGATGAGTTATACCCGACTCCTTTTACTTATCGAGACGGATCTACAGCCTTGCTATATTCCAATTACAATGAAAAAACCGTTTTAAGGCATTTTAAATGGATGCAGGATTACGACTTAAGTGGAGTCTTCCTTCAGCGTTTTGTAGGTGAAATTCAGATTCCACAGTTTCTCGAGATTAGAAATACTGTCCTGGACCATGTAATAAAAGGTGCTCAACAATATGGAAGGAAATTTGCCGTAATGTATGACATCGCAGGTGTATCAAGGAATGACATATTTCGAGAAATCACAGAAGATTGGATGGCTCTTGTTGATGATAAAAATGTCACCCAACAAAGTGGGTATATGTACCAGGATGACCTTCCTGTGGTTTCTATCTGGGGGTGGGGTGTGAACACTACAGCCTCTACACCGGAAATTTTGCAACAAGTTACAGATTGGTTTCACAATCCACCAGACCCAAAATATAAGGCATATGTCAAGGGGGGAGTAGATATAGAATGGCAGAACCGACCTGATGCTGCAGAATGGAGAGATGCCTTTTTGAGTCTCGATATGATCTCTCCCTGGGCCGTAGGAACTATTGGTGATACCGAAGGTTCAGATTTTGCGAGAGAGAATTGGATAGAGCCGGATCTTAGTACTACTTCTGCCAATGGTGTTGACTATATGCCTGTGGTTTTTCCCGGCTTTTCATGGAAAAACCTGACAGGAGGTAACTTAAATGAGATCCGTAGAAATGGTGGTCGATTC
>JABDLO010000256.1 GCA_013002995.1 Saprospiraceae bacterium
GGAGAAAGGTCTGGTGCTATACCGCCTGTATTGTGGCAGCTGGGAGTATTACAGCCTTCATTGAAAATGGGAAGGATATCATCAGCAAAACTAATTGAGTCTACAATTACCGGTTCTTCCTCTGGAAGATATTCATCATATGTACACCCCGTTGTAAGACTGAAAAAGGCAAGTATCATGATAATGATACAGTAGAAAAGTCTGCTCTTCATTGATTGATTGATTAATAGTGATTCGTTTTAAAGTATTGTTGACAATTTAATGTCTGATGTAAAAATAGATGTTGAAAATGAGCGAAAGAGTGACCTTCATCAATGGATCACGTGATTGAAGTCACAAAAAATATTAAAGTTGCTTCTGTTGGAATTCCAAAATGTAAAATATTATTGACTTTCTCATTTTGTTTAATCTTATGATAAAGATGGGTAATTGTGAAAAATTCAATTTATTTAATGGAAATTCTTATGTCTGGCAAATTTATATATCCAGTAATATAATGTGATGTAAAATATTATTTGTGTGATAATCATGGCATTTACTGATGCATATCATCATGACCTATTGAGTGGTTAATGTAACTTAACCATCAATTATTATTGTGCTACTAGTTATTCACTTTCAAATATATCATCAGTGAAATCAATCAAAGTTACTGAGTGTGAAAAATCTCGAAGATCTTTCTTTAAAAAAGGAGTATTGGTAGGATTGGCTTCCATATTCAGCTCAAGATCAATTGCTCAAGCCACTCCTGAAAAAAAGAATACCGTCAGGCTGCTTACTCATGAAGGAAAGTTGGTCGAAATTGAAAAAAAATATCTTCCCCCAAAAAAGGATAAGGTTGTTTCAAATATGGATTTATTCAGATGGAAATTTAGAAGGGATTAAAACACAACTAACTCAATCAGACATGACTGACATTAAAGACCAAAGAGACAAAACCAGGAGAAGCTTCGTGAAAAAAGGCTTAGTCCTGGGAGCCTTATCTGCTTCAACTATAGCTACATCTTGTTTTAAGCAAGAGGGAGCAACTGAAACGGGTGAAAAGAAAAAATTACTCACTCCTGATGGCGAAATTGTGGAAGTGGATTCCGGATACCTAAAACCTATTCCTGAAAGCTTATGCGATGATCCCACAACTGATATACGAAAGGGTGTCCCAGGTAAAAAATTTGTTATGGTTATTGATCTTTCCAGGTGTAATAACTTACGTAAATGCCATGATGCCTGTGAAAAGATTCACTATTTGCCGCCAGATAAAGAGTGGCTCAAGGTATTAAAAATGCAGGATAATGATTCAACTAGTCCGTACTGGCAACCTACCAATTGTTTTCATTGTGATCGTCCTCCTTGTGTAAAAGTGTGCCCAGTTGATGCTACTTTTAAAAGAAGTGATGGCATTGTATTTATAGATACAAAAAGATGTATTGGTTGCCGATTCTGTATGGTGGCATGTCCATATGGGGCAAGGTCATTCAACTGGATTGAACCGACAATTTCAGAGGAAATATTTGCACAGGAACATCATTCCTGTGAGTCCATCATTCCGAGATTGGGGACAGTGTCAAAATGTGATTTCTGTCCTGACATGGCTAAAAATGGCGATCTACCTCACTGTGTAACCGCCTGCCCAAATGGAGTATATTATTTTGGCGATGAAAAAGAAGACTGTGTTTCTAATGGGTCAGAAGTTGTACGTCTGACTGAATTATTAACGGAAAAATCAGGCTATCGGTATATGGAGGATCTTGGCTTAGAGCCCAGGGTGTATTATCTGCCTCCTGTGGATAGGTTATTTGAGTTTAAAGATGATGAATATTCAAAACATTATGAAACATGATGATAGAACTTCCCCCCACCAAATACCAGCCCAAAATTGAAGAAAAACTCAAGGTGCTGAGTACAGATTTATTGCCAAAGCCATTTGGTCTTTTTGGAAAAATTTGGGTAGCCGTTAATCTGATAGTAGCTTTAGCAGGTCTTTATTTTTACATTGAACAACTTAGGGAAGGACTGATTATAACAGCACTAAGAGATTATACACCATGGGGAATATATATATCAAACTTTGTATTTTTTGTTGCCATCAGCCTGGTAGGGTCTTTAATTAGTGCCATTCTTAAGTTGACAGGAGCAAGTTGGCGTACTCCAATGACTAGAATTTCAGAGATTATTGCTGTTTCTGCAATTTTATTTGCTGCGGTGACAATTACAATTGATATGGGACGGCCCGACAGGTTTATTAATCTGTTATTACATGGACGTATGCAATCTCCGATAACCTGGGATGTTATTGTCATTGCCACCTACCTCATTGTAAGTATTATATTGCTTTACGCACCGATGATACCTGACCTAGCATATATGCGAGATAGATTTAAAAACATTCCTGGCTGGCAGCATAAAATCTACAAGATCTTGGCCATCAACTGGAGGAATACGGATGAACAGAAACAAATATTAAACCGGGTTATTAAGATCATGGCAATAATGATTATACCTATAGCCTTTGGTATACATACTGTTACTTCATGGCTTTTTGCATCTACACTGCGTCCAGGGTGGGATAGTACTAACTTCGGTCCCTATTTTGTTTCAGGAGCATTTATGGTGGGTGCTGCGGGAGTGATAACCGCTATGTATGTGTTTAGGAAATTTCAAAATATGAAAGGTTATTTTACCGATACCCACTTTGATAAAATGGGTAGGTTATTAGTACTTCTGTCTCTGATTTATTTTTACTTTAATTTGAATGAATATTTTATACCTGCTTATAAGCTCAAAGGGGTTGAAGCAGAACATCTGATTGAACTGGTAGTTGGGAGATATGCTATACTGTTCTGGACGACCCAGATTCTGGGTATGATCCTTCCAATAATAGTGCTCCTATTTAAAAAAGGAAGAAAACCGTTACCAATGTTTATCATGTCTTTACTGGTGATAGTTGGAGCATGGTTTAAAAGGTTTTTAATTGTCGTACCGACTTTAAATCACCCCTATATACCTATTCAACGGGTACCGGAAGATTGGCTTCATTATACTCCCACTTTGAAAGAATGGATTATAACCGGAGGCACATTGGCAGGTGCTCTTTTAATCATTACGCTATTTGTAAGGTTGTTTCCTATTGTTCCTATTTTGGAAACTGCAGAAGAAGAACTGGCGAAAGAAATGGAAAATTAACCTTACCAGTTTTTTACAAACACCATGAAATATGAATGATTATTCAAAAATTATCATAAAAAGAATTTGGCTGTTAATTTTAATTATAAGTATGTTGGCTCCTTTGAGTATCTATTCTCAAGATTCAGAAGATGAACCTGAAGAAAAGAAAGATGTACGGATGAGCCTGGATTTTCACCGAATCAATAACAATCAATTAAGATTGATTGCCAGAATAAGAACCAAGGTAGGTCGATCTTATGTGCCTGTTGACAGAGTGAATATTGGTTTTTATAAAAATGAGGTGTCGGAGGAGAACCTAATAGGGACGAGCGAGAGTAAAGAAAACGGGGAAGTAAAAATCGATTTTGAAGGAGTTGCAGATTCTTCACTGTGGGATAATTATATTGCAGTACTGACAAATAACCCTGATTACAATGATGAAGAAGAGGAAGTGGAGGTATTAAGATCAATAATGGAGATTGAAGTCAGTGAGATTGATTCTCTGCGTATGGTAGAAGTGTATGTTGGTTCATTGGATTCCTCAGGAGTTCCTGTTCCTGCTGAAGAGGTAGAAGTAAGATTGTTTGTAGAAAGGCTTTTCGGTTTGTTACCTATTGGAGAAGGTGATTATACAGATGAGAGTGGAAAAATAGAATTTGAGTTCCCAATGGATTTACCAGGTGATGAAAATGGAATGCTCACAATTGTAGCCGGAGTTGAAGATCACGAAGATTTTGGAAATTTAATGTTAATTGAAGAAATAAAGTGGGGAGTTCCTATTTCATTAGAAGAAGAAAAAGCTCCTGATATATGGCTTGCTTCACCTACTTCCAATGCCTCTATCGTTTTAGTAATAACAACTAATATTTTGCTCTTGATAATTTATGGAGTAATTGGATATATGATATATCTTTTAATGAAGATTCGTAAAATAGGTAAAATTCACAGCCAGCCAGTTATTTAAATATTTAAAAATTAATTGATCTTTCTATTCTAATTTTGGTGAGCTGGGGAGTACTTTAGTGATTAAGGAAGTATTTTCATTATTAATATTTAACTGGATACACCCTGCAGAATATAATATGATTTCAAGAGATTATTTTTCATAAATAGAAGGTTGCTACCAAATCTAAAGATT
The DNA here is from genome assembly GCA_013002995.1 of Saprospiraceae bacterium. Classification (GTDB taxonomy): domain Bacteria; phylum Bacteroidota; class Bacteroidia; order Chitinophagales; family Saprospiraceae; genus JABDLO01. The sequence goes on from JABDLO010000256.1 coordinate 4,301, forward strand.
AAACTGAACTCTATAACTTTAATAATAACAATCCTACTAGCAAAAGATGGTTACTTACCTTTAATATTAAAGTGTAATTTGATCTCATGAGTGATGATTCAAAACCCAATAAAGGGTACAGAAAGCTTAAATAGTTAAATCCGTTTTTTGTAAGATTCTGCCTCCTCCATAATGACATCATAGATATACCCGGCGCCGAAGTTTTTATCCAGAATGATCTTTCCTTTAATCACAATTTCATCATCTACCTCAAAAATCTCTTCACTGGTAATGGTCAGGTCATGAAATTCTCCATCGTCATCTTTGGTGCCATCCTGAATGTGTATCCAATTCTTTCCAAGTATGTTGGGATTGATCTTAACTACCTTTCCTTTTACAATGATGGTCTTGTTTCTGAATTTTTCAGCATCAGTAAATAGGTCAGTAAGTGATACCATTGAAGTATTATCATCCTGTTCTACAAATATGTAGTAATCAGAAAGATTTTCAATAGCTGTTTCTTGTATAGGAACAAAAGAAAGCAGTGATATAATGGTCATAAAGAGTGAATTCATGCCTGATTGTTAATATGGTGAATTTATACTACACATGGTTTTACCAAATGGTTTACCTCAAGTGCTTATTAAAAAAGTTAACGGTTCGTTGCCATGCCAACTTTGCAGCAGGTTCATTATATCTGGGTGTTGTATCATTGTGGAAGCCATGATTGGTTGCATCATAAAAATGAACAGTATAATCTTTATTATTCTTTTTAAGAGCTGCCTCATACTCAGGCCATCCTTTATTTACTCTTGCATCCAATTCAGCGTATTGTAGCATCAGTGGTGCCTGAATAGAAGGAACCTGGTCGATAGGAGCTTGTCCACCATAGAACGGAACCGAAGCACCTAGATCAGGAAGCCTTGCAGCCATCATATTAGAGATCCACCCTCCAAAACAAAATCCAACAACTCCCACTTTTCCTGTGCAATCCGGATGTCCCTTTAAATGTTTGAATGCCGCAATAAAATCTTCAAGCATTTCCTGGCGATCCCTTTTACGTTGCATGGTCCTTCCTTCATCATCTGTGCCGGGATACCCTCCCAGAGGTGACAAAGCATCAGGAGCTAAGGCTATAAATCCGGCCAGAGCAGCTCTCCTACAGACATCTTCTATATGAGGATTGAGTCCTCTGTTTTCATGAACTACAACGATTCCCGGAAGCGGTTCTTTGGCATCTGAGTGACGGGCCAATAATCCTTTTATTGTTCCTCCTCCTTTTTTGGATTCATATTCTATATAAGATGATTGAACTCTTGGGTCATCCTGTTTCACTTGTTGCTTTTCCTGGTAATTAGGGAGTAAATACTCCATCAACGAAGGTAAGGTCCATCCACCCACGGCATACACTGATAATCTTTCAACAAATATTCTCCTGTCTATTTTATTATGAGCATATTGGTCATATAGATCGAATACTTCCTGGCTGAGTTCGGGTTTGTTATTCTTCATGTTATTGTAGTCTTTTAGAAAGAAATGAAGATAATTAAATATTTTGCTTCAAAATGCTCAATAACTTAAAATATTTATTCTTAATAGTGCTCTTTCCTGGAGTTTATTCGTGTAAATCACAAGAAGCTATCCCAGAAATTACATCAGTGAGGTGGAGTCAACCTGAAGGCCAATCTCTGATCGATCAATTGTCCAATGAGCACATGACATTTATGGGAGGAATAGAGTTGAAGGCTACTGACAGCCAATCATTCGGGGGGTTATCTTCAATTATGGTTAATAAAGAAGGAACTGTGCTTACTGCCATCTCAGATTATAGCATGAGAAAGAACATTCCTTTAAATCAAAGATCGAAGGTTTTTAATATAAAATTGGCATATAATGAAGATGGTTCTCTGAAAAGGGCAGAAGTGAAAGGTGTGACATCAATTGTAGATCATACAGGCATAAGATTACAAGGAGAACTTGAATCTATTGCAAGAATGGGAGATAAATTATATGGGAGTCTTGATAATGGAAGAAACCGGGCAGACACCATCTGGATGCTTAAAGAGCAAGAAAATGGAAATTTGAAACTTGCAGATCCTTTATTCATTAGTGATTTCCCGACTGAGTATAATAGAGAAGGTATTGAAGCGATGACAGAAATGGGTGATGGAAATCTATGGCTTATTCATGAAAGATTGCCTGAAAAGACAGAAGGTTCTATAAGGTATTCCTGGAACATTAATCCAATTACCGGCGTGGTGACTAACCATACCTATCATTCTCATTTAGAAGAAGTGAAGGGAGCATGCATGCTTGAGGGAGGAGGATACATCGTTTTGGAAAAAACTTATTATAGAAATAATGGTATAAATCGAATTGCTTTATTCAACGTAAATAATGATGATCTAGAATCTGATATTATCAAGGGAAAACTGTTGATTGATGTCGAGTCAAAATACCTGGATAACTTTGAAGGATTGACTTCATTTAAAAAAGATGATACAAATTATCTTCTTGTGATTTCAGATAATAATGGAGACTGGAATTTAGATCAGAATGGAAAAACCAGGCAAAAGACATTATTATTGTTGTTTAAAGTAACCCAATCAAAGAACTAAAATACATGAAGCTAAAACTCTATTCAGTACTAATTGCCATATGCCTAAGTTTTAACTTGCATTCACAGGCAGCTGTTGATCCTGGTGTAAAAGAGGGAATTTCATTAGACAGACTGGACAGGTATGAGCAGTTTATAAAAGGTGAGATTAAGGATGGAAAATTACCAGGAGCTGTAACTTTCATTATGCGAAATGGAAAAGTAATTCATCATGAAGCATTTGGGTTTAGTGACCTGAAGTCTCAATCTCCGATGAAAAAGGATCAGATTTTTTATATCCAGTCCATGACTAAGCTGCTTGTTTCAGCTGCTTTGATGACGTTATATGAAGAAGGGCATTTTTTACTTTCAGATAGAGTAAGTAAATATCTACCATTCTTATCAGATCTTAAGGTCGCTTCTGATATGGGCCAGGGATCGGCAGGTGGCTTGGTTGAACTTAAAAGACCCATTAGAATTGAAGACTTGTTTTCGCATACCGCAGGATTTTCACATGGATTGGGGAATAATAAATTGGAACAAGAAGTTAATAGTGCTTTATATGGACAGAAACATGCAGATCTTGAAAGCAGGGTTAAGGCTTTGGCAACAATGCCGTTGGTTGGGCAGCCCGGAGAGCAATGGCATTATAGTGCAGGACCTGATGTCATAGCATTATTGATCCAGCACTTTTCCGGTCAATCGACAGCTGAATTTTTAAAAGAACGAATTTTTGATCCATTGGGAATGGAGGATACCGGTTACAACATTGATCCATCTAAAGCAAACAGGGTGGCTAAAGTTCACCTCGTATCAGAAAAGGGAATTATTCCAAGCCCCGAACAGACCCCAATATCTGGCAACACTGTATATGGAGGAACACACGGATTGTTCTCCACGACTCAGGATTATGGAGCATTTTTATCAATGATGATTCAGGGAGGCACTTACAATGGTCATCAGGTCTTAGGGAAAAAGACCATTGAACTGATGACCCAAAATCACATTGGAGATCTATTTTGGCAAGAAGGTAGAGGATTCGGACTGGGAATCGCAGTGACGACTGATGTAGCAGCAACAGG
>JABDLO010000263.1 GCA_013002995.1 Saprospiraceae bacterium
GAAGCAGTTTTTGCAGATGTTGGTGTGGCATTGTTGGCTATTTTGAATGCAATAAGACTGCAACGCATGGGAAATATTTGAGTAACAATCTACTCCAAATTGAAATTAAAGTGCTGTAAAAATGTGGGTCAAAAGTTGCAATGGGAAAATCAAAGACAATTAACTGGACACTAGCAATTTAGATCAGTCCTGATTGTAATCTTAATTACCTTATTCTTTCAGAATTCTTTCTAACATTGCATGATAATAGCAGACTGCTATATGACCTTCCTTTTTAATTCAAACCTTTGAAAAAGGAAGCATAAAGCCAGTATTAAAAATAAAAAATGTTAACATGAAAAAATTGCTGATTGTCTTATTAAGTGTGGGTTTTGCATCCACATATCTGTCATGTGATACGGATAGCAACATGCTTTCCTCTCACCAGGAGGAACTCTTGATCAATCAAATAGCTGCATCACCAAGCATTGATGCTGTTAACGTGGTTGATTTACCATCGATAATTTCAGGTTATGTGAACGATAACCACGCACCTTTTGAGATTGAACTGGCATTTCATGCAAATAACCATGGATATGAAGTATTCCTGGAAAATGGACTTTGTATTTATTTTGATGAAGAGGGTCATCATCTCAACCATGACAGCCTACATGGGGATATGGGCAACCACCACGGCGGTGGTGACCACGGCATCAATTTCTGTCTCGCAGGAGATTCGCTTGAAGTAGCTGACTTGCCTCAAACTTCTATTGATTACATCACGGAAAATCATGTAGGGGCATCCATTGTCACTGTCGTTTTGAAACCAAGCGGCAACCTGGCGGTGGAAATCGGTACTGGTGAAATTTTGATGTTTGGCCCAAGCGGAAACTACTATCACGAATGTGACATGCAGACGACGGGTGGACACGGACATGGACATGGTGGTGTAGGTGGTCCTGGATGGCACTGTGACCCTGATGGAAATATAGGTGGAGGTCATGGTGGTCATATGGGTGGCCATATGGGTGGTTCCATGGGACATGGTAATCATGGTGGAATGGACAATCACACAGGCTCGAACGAACATTGCTGGGGAGGTACGAGTATTTCAATTGATGATCTTCCTGTAGCTATTACAACTTATCTAAACGACAATTATGTAGATGAATCTGTCGAGCACATCATGCAGGCATTTAACCACAACTACTTTTTACGGTTGTCAGAATGTACAAGATTAGTGTTTGATGAAGATGGAAATATCCTTTTCGATAGTGGAAGTTAACTACAATACTAGAGAAAAAGTGATTTCTTACTACCTTTACTAAACATGAAAGTAGCTATTCAATTATTCACAATTTACATGCTAGCCTTATCGCTTACCCCTTGTGGTGATGGAGGAGGAAGCGTAGTGGTAATAGCTAGCCAACTATTTGATATAGAAACTCAAAATAGTCAAGAGAAAGAACAAAATTCTGACTCCAGTGAAGATTCACCTTGTTCTCCCTTTTGTATATGCAGTAATTGTATCCCAGTTTTGGATATTCCAGAATCGGAAGTTGTTGTCCCACAGGAAGAAAACAGGATTAATTCAAAAGCTACTCCTTCATACTGCTCCCCTTACCTGCCATTATCCCGTCATAGCGATATTTGGCATCCTCCGCAATTAGGTTAATCAACTTGGCATAGATATGTATGCCCTTTTCACAAAATTGTTTGATTAATTTAATTTTAATATAATGAAGAAATTATTATTGTCACTCCTGGCAATATTTATGGTAAGCGTAGTTTTTTGTCAGAATATTTTTAAAGCCACTATTCTAGATGGAGACAGCCAAGAGCCATTAACAGGTGTGAATGTCTATTTTGAATCACTCGAAAAAGGAGGTGTCACGGACTTGTACGGGACTGTTATCATTGAAAATTTACCTGATGGGACTTACGAAGTTCGTGTCAGTTATATTAGTTATGAAACCATAGAATTTGAGGTTGCGTTACCCCAGGTAAAGCCTATTACCATCCTTTTAGAATCAGGAAGTGAAGAATTGGAAGAAATTGTTGTTTCAACTACCCGGAGCAGTCGTTTGATTCAGGATTTGCCCACACGATTGGAAGCAATAACCGCCGAAGAGCTGGGTGAAAAAGCCTTTATGAATTCCACCAATATATCCATGTTGTTACGGGAAAGTACTGGGATTCAAATGCAACAAACTTCTGCAAATTCAGCCAATCAAAGTATTCGTATTCAAGGATTGGATGGTCGTTATACTCAATTGTTAAAAGACGGTTTTCCCATATTTGGGGGCTTTGCAGGAGGGTTGAGTATCATGCAAATACCACCTTTGGATTTGAAACAGGTAGAAATCATAAAAGGTAGTGCTTCTACGCTTTATGGTGGTGGGGCTATAGCAGGATTAGTCAATTTGATTAGTAAACAGCCCGAAGAAGAACCAGAATTGGAACTGATGTTTACACAAACTCAGGCTCTTGGTTCTACATTGAACGGATTTTATGCTCAACAATTTGGTAAAGCAGGCTTTTCCCTTTATTCAGCTGGTAACCTTCAACAAGTATATGATGTCAACAATGATGATTTTTCTGAACTACCAGAAGTAAACAGTTTGGCTATCAATCCGACTTTCTTTTACAATTTTGATGAGAAAAGCAGTTTAAGAATTGGTATAAACAGTTCTTTTGAAAATCGGTTGGGAGGTGATGTTACAGCCATTGAATCTACTCCAACCAATGATCATCCATTTACAGAGGAAAACAAGTCCACCAGGTTGGCATCCCAAATCAGTTATCAAAAGGCATTTTCGGAAAGTGCAACTTTAACCATTAGAAATAGCATTAATTTTTTTGACAGGAGTATTGATATCCCTGATTTCCTTTTTGATGGGGAACAGATAGCCAGTTTTTCAGAAGCCACATACTCATTGACAAGTGAAAATTCGGATTGGGTATTTGGAGTAAATATGTGGACGGACAAATTCACAGAAACACCTTTCAATCAAGTCCAGGTAAGAGATTATAGCAACAACACCTTTGGTGTTTTCGGTCAAAATGTTTGGTCATTGACCGAAAAAGCAGCTTTAGAGTCAGGATTAAGAGTGGATTATAATACCGATTATGATTGGTTTGTTTTGCCTCGTGTCAATCTCTTAATAGACCTGAACGAAAATTGGACGACCCGTATTGGTGGCGGCCTGGGATATAAATTACCAACTATTTTCAGTGAAGAAGCAGAAACCCGAACTTTTCAAAATATATTACCGATTGCACCAGAAGGCACGAAAGCTGAAACATCCTTTGGTTTCAATTGGGATGTGAATTATAAAACTATTTTATTCGATAAAATCAGTTTTTCCATTAACAATCTTCTGTTTTATACCCAATTGACTAATCCTCTGATTTTAGTACAGGATAATAAAAACCAATTCCTTTTCGCTAATGCCGATGGCAACACCAACAGCAAAGGGCTGGAAACAAATATTAAGTTTGGCTATGAACATTTTAAGCTATATCTACAGTATGCCTTCATAGATGCCCTACTGGATTATGATGGAATCAATAGGCAAAAACCGCTTACTCCAAAGCATAATGCAGGCGGAATAATGATGTATGAAAGTGAAAAATGGCGACTTGGTTACGAGGTTTACTTCACAGGAGGACAAACACTATCTGATTTATCTGGCGTTGATGATTATTGGACAATGGGATTATTAATTTCTCGCCAGGTAAATAGGTTTAATCTATTTATAAATTTTGAAAACTTCACAGATACCAGGTTATCGAAATTCCAGAACACCATAATACCACCCCATAATAATCCTTCATTTCCTGAGATCTGGTCACCTACTGATGGATTTATTTTTTCAGTAGGTGTGAAATGGAAAATTCTTGGAGAATTGGATGAGGATTAAATTCATTACGGTTAAATAATTCTAAAATGAAAAAAACTCTATTTATAATTCTGGCAATTTTCCCTTTAATGGGATTTAGTCAAAACCCTTTATATATACCTGATACTTTGTCAGGAGCATCTATCAATTTGAATCTGCAATATGGTCAGGTCGAATTTTATCCTGGATTCAGTACTAATACAATAGGTTATAATCAGGACATATTAGGTCCAACCATAATTTTAGAAAAGGAGAATGATGTTACCCTTAATGTTACCAACAGCTTGTCTGAACCTACAACTTTACATTGGCATGGTTTACATGTATCGTCTGAAAATGATGGTGGCCCTCATACGGTTATTGAGGCTGAACAAGTTTGGTCTCCATCATTTACAGTTTTAGACAATGCTGCGACATATTGGTATCACCCTCATTTGCATGAACATACAGAAGAACAAGTAACAAGAGGAGCAGCAGGGTTTATCATTGTGAGAGATGATGAAGAAGCTCAATTGGAATTACCTAGAACTTACGGAGTAGATGATTATCCGATGGTAATTCAATCAAGAGCTTTTGATGCCAACAAACAACTATTATGGAACACCGCCTTAGATGATGTTATAATATGTAACAGTACATTGGATGCATATCTTGATGTGCCAGCACAAGTGATTCGCCTTCGATTGCTCAATGGCTCAACTGAACGAAGTTATAATTTAGGTTTTCAAGGTAATCTTGAATTTTTCCAATTAGCTACCGATGGAGGATTATTAAACGCTTCCATTTCTATGACAAGATTGAGATTAGCACCTGGGGAAAGAGCAGAAATACTACTTGATTTATCTGCCCTCCAGGGACAATCCTTTAATATGATGAGCTATGCTTCTGAATTGCAGAACGGCATTTACGGAGCAGCTAATCCAAGCGTAATGCCAATGGGAAATATTCCAGGGTACAGCTATAATTCATTAAACGGGAATGATTTCGATATTCTTCAACTTAATGTGGTTTCACCAACATCAAACCCGGTTAATTCCATTCCATCGGGGTTGATTACCAATACCATTTATTCTGAATCAGAAGTCAACGCCTATAGAAACTTACTTTTTAGACCTGCCCAAATGGGGCCAAACGGAATGCTTAACGGGCCATTTACAATCAATAATCAGCTCTTTGATATGGAGGTTATAAATTATGAAGTTCCTCTTAACAATACGGAAATATGGGAACTGACCAATATGACCGCCATTTCACATCCTTTTCACATCCATGATGTCCAGTTTTACATTTTAGACATTAATGGAAATCCTCCTCCTGCTAATATGCTAGGCAGGAAAGATGTGGTGCTTGTACCCCCTATGCATGGTTCGGTTCGGTTTATAACTAAGTTTGAAGATTTCGCAGATGAAGATA
>JABDLO010000333.1 GCA_013002995.1 Saprospiraceae bacterium
TTGTAGTCATCTGGTATCCGGAGATTAAAGCGGGACAATCACTTAGATTGAGGATATGGGAGACCTATACTGATCCCAATCGATATCTGCTTTACAATAACGAATTAATCTGGGACAGGAGCTTCGGAAGAAATAGAAACAAAGTCGTTCTGCCTGAAGGATGGTGGTTAACAATCAGTAGCATCCCCGCTGTAATTTCTGAATCAAAAGATGGACAACCTGAACTCTACTTTATAAATGACCGGCCTGACAATATTGATGTTTTTATAAAGGCAAAAAGAAAGTAAATGAATGATATATTCTGTTTTAAATTCGTTATGAAATTAATCATTAACTAAAATTTCTTCAGTGTCAGATTCAGTAATTTCATTTTGGTTTAGAGAAGTGGTAATGATTGTCTCAGATTACCTGCTATATGCCAGCATTACCTTTTTCCTCTTTTATGTGGTCTTAAAGCGACCACTGTGGTTTCGTAAGGTCCAGAAGAAAATGCCTACTCTATCTGATTATGGCAGAGATATTTTATTTTCTATGATATCTGTTACCATTTTTGCCACCATGGCTGTTCTGGTATTTTATTTTTTAAGGCCTTACACCCATACCTATGATAAAATATCAGAATATGGATGGTTTTATTACCTGTTTACCTGGGTGTGGATGTTGTTTATTCATGACACTTACTTTTATTGGATGCACCGATTGATGCACCACCCACAACTGTTCAAATACATCCACCTCATTCATCATAAATCAACCAATCCTAGTCCATGGACAGCATATGCTTTTCATCCGATTGAAGCGATCCTGGAAGTAGGTATTCTTCCAATCATCGCATTTACACTTCCTGTACACAAATATGCCATTGGATGGTTTTTCTTATTCCAGATTATCTATAATGTTTATGGTCACCTCGGTTTTGAATTATTTCCAAAGAGATTTCACAAAACCATAGTGGGAAGATGGATCAATACATCCGTCGCCCATAATCTCCACCACAAAAAGTTCAATGGTAATTATGGTCTTTATTTTTTGTTCTGGGATAGAATGATGGGAACCATACGTAAGGATTATGACACCACCTATGAAATCACTACTGAAAGAAATACGGAAGTGAAGCTATCTACTAAAAACCCATCAAGCATAACAGGTGAATAAAATTTGACTTACCTAAAACGTACTTAAATACTCTTCTAATAGATTAATAAGCAATCTGGTTTTATTTAATACTTCTCGCTTAATTTTAGCTCCTTCATATCTAAATGCTCCTCTATGTTTTATCATATTATGATATTCATCGTCTCGCAGTAATGCATTATAATCAACAGGAATTGCATCAAAATCTCCGTTCTTTAAGTTGTGCTTGTTCATATTTTTAATCCTGAAGTGCTTATGAAATAATGGAAGAGCACTGCTGGGCCAAAATTGATCTTCTAATCTAATCGTCATTGCAATTAAAAACCCATATTCAGTATCAAATAAGTCGATAATTGCTTTTCTCAAATCATCTGACCTGATGATTTCAAATCCTCTCGAACTTATGGCTTGAAACGCTGTATTGGTGAGCACCACATCCGCTGCAAAATCCGCTCGGCCAAAATGATAATTGAGACTATCATGGTGAGGCTTTTTATTTTCCAGTACGTCCACAACAATTTCAATAGAAGAAGCAGTCTTCAGTTCTCCTTTAACGCTTTCTTCTAATCGTTGAGCATTAACTGATAGGTTTTCAACCAACTCTTCCAAGAGCTTCTTTTCAGTGTTTTTATTGATTCGATCCTGGTTCCAATTATTGATCTGAAGTGCCAACAAGATTCCAACAACCACCAGGAAGATTTCCCCTATTGCATAAAACAAATACTTCCTCAAGGGATCTGAATCGGAAACGGTGCGTCGGATATTTCTAAAAAGGCGAAGCATATTGACCTTAGTTTTTCATACAACACTGTGGCATCATATGGCTATTGGTCTCCATATAGTATGGCCATGCATTTCCGCTTCCTTCCATTTCAAAATAAAACTTAGACCTTTTACGATCATAATTACCAATTTCATTCATGGTTTCAGGGTCATACAATCTTCCATTAATCATGGTGTATCTAACAAATTCAGAATTTCGGATGTCCTCCATTGGATTTTTATCCAGCACAATGATATCAGCTAGTTTTCCGGGTTCAATGGATCCCAATTGATGATCCAATCCCAGATAAACAGCACCGTTGATGGTAGCACACTTCAGTGCATCATGATTACTCATGCCACCTTGCTGAATCATCCATAATTCCCAGTGAGCTCCTAATCCCTGCAATTGACCATGTGCTCCCAGGTTAATCTTCACGCCTTTATCCGCCAGTTTCTTTAGAGACTTTGAGGTAAGAATGTGACCATTTTCATACTCTTCCTCAGGAACCATGGTGCGATGTCTTGCCCTGCTATCGATTACACTTCTGGGTGTGAATTTTAATAACCTTTCTTTCTCCCACACATTGGTGTGTTGATACCAGTAGTACTCCCCACTCATACTTGCATAATTTACGACCAATGTCGGTGTATTGTGTGCCTTGGTTGCTGCCCAGAAATTAGTAATGTCATCATAAAGAGGAACTACCGGGATATTGTGTTCCACTCCTGTATGTCCATCCTGAACCATACTCATATTATGGAAAAAGAATGAACCTCCTTCCGGTACAACAATCACATCCTGTTCTCGAGCGGCTTGCAATACTTGTTGTCGTTGTTCTCTTCTAGGCTGATTATAACTTTTCACAGAAAA
>JABDLO010000376.1 GCA_013002995.1 Saprospiraceae bacterium
CTTATGGGTTATACTAAAAAATAGGATTATTTTACTATCAATACTTTCTTCACAATTGATTTTTGACCCGGTATGTTAATATGGATGAGAACGACTTGTTGGTCCACACCCAATTCTCTCACAGGGATCATCATCTGGCTCGAAGAAATAATATTTCTTCGCATTAATTGTTGACCCAATAAATTGGTTATAGTTACCTGAGCACGAGCTACCTCATTTTCGAGGTTGATCCAGATGAGTTCGCTGGCAGGATTTGGATAAATAGTTGCTTCTAATCCGGGTTGTAGATTCCCGCTTACTGTACTGCCTACAGGAGCACAGGAAGTAACATCCGACAAGTCGATAGATAAAATACCGGCAGGATTGCCATCGTATCCGTCTTCCAGGGTGACGGTTACTGATTGTACAGGACCACTTATAGATACATTCACATTATTTTGGAGGTCACCAGTAAAAGTTCCAGCATTAATATTGGATCCATTGCCATCGTTATAAGTTACAGTAACCAGGTCAATGTACCTGTTGTCAGGCTTACCGTTGGTAACTGCATCGAGACCGTTGATCGTAAAACTGACATCTCTATTTCCAGCAGGGAAACTAACTGTAGAAGAAGAATTTCCACTCCCAGAATGGCTTAATGGATCAGGACTGAAATTGCTGGTAATTACATCGCAATTGTTATCACAGAAATCTGGTATTCCATCACCATCAGAATCTATATTGTCATCACCTCCAGGGCATATGTCATCGGCATCACATACCCCATCTCCATCAGCATCTGCAAAGGTGCCGGCGCATAAACAATCGTTGCCCCATATATCATTGATGGTACAAGCTTCATTATCATCACAAGGTGTTCCTATGAGGTTGTCATCAAAGTTGGGGCATACATCGTCAACATCACATACTCCGTCTCCGTCAGCATCCGCACAGGGTGGTGTGCTGCTACAATAATCTATAGAAGATAGAGAAACAGATACAGCATTATTATTGATGGCGTTGGTCAGGCTGACTGTCACAGATTGCACTTCTCCGGTGATCGATACATTTACGGAAGACTGGTTGTTACCACTGAATGTTCCATACGTCTGTGAGCTACCACCTCCATCAACAAAGGTAATCGTCACCTGATCTTCAAATCTATTATTAGGATTACCATTCACCTTGGCACCCAGACCACTGATGGTGAATGAAGGATCTTTATCACCTGTTGCAAATGAATAAGAAGTTGAAGAACTGCCATTTCCACTGTGATTAAGCGGATTAGTTGAAAATGATGCTTGTGCCGGATTACAGTCACAGAAATCAGGTGTACCATCTCCATCGCTGTCTATATTATCGTCTCCTCCAGGACATACATCATTGGCATCGCATACTCCATCACCATCACTATCCTGAAAGGTTCCAGAACAATTACAATTGGCGTCATAAGTGTCATTTGTGGTACACACCTCTCCGTCGTTGCAACTACCACCGGGATAAATATTTCCATCATTTGGATTACAATCCAGGTTATTATCTACGTATCCATTAGGTTGACTACATGCTGTAAGTGGACTTGCCGGATCACCAAATCCATCTCCATCAGCATCTGAATAATAGGTCTGAGGATCTTGTTTATCAAATGAAGAACTGGAACTGTCGTTGGAAGAATCTTCATCCGCCACTCCATTGGGAGTAGAAGTACTTGCTTCGAAACTATGGTTACCATTCGTTGTGGGAAATGAAGGCAAGTTAACGGTCGTCGTTGCACTGGTGGTCAGACTTCCAGTCCAATTGTAGGTGGTATTATTGGCTCCATCAATTGTATATGTAATGGTAACAGAAGTCAATATACTGGAACCAAAATTAGTCAGTTCAACGGTTGGTGTTATGGTGGCGTCACAAGTGATACCACTGGGCTGGATGACAGCTGATATTCCTGCATCATCAGTTGTAGGATCGGAGCAGGGAACTAGGCAAGTCGCATTGTAAACCTCACTTCTGATTAAGTCTCCAGGTTGAGGGCCAAAGCCAAGATTAAAATCAATACCAACACCACCTACGAGGTGACAGTAAGACATAATCGTGCCTGAGGCAGGTAGTGGACCACCTCCACAGCTATTTCCATATCCTGCAGCTGGTCCACAACCGTCAATGGCTGTGTTATTGCCATTCCATACGCAGTCATGGGTATGCCTTGAACCCAGGTTGTGACCTATTTCATGGGTTACTACTTCAATCGTCCAGCTATAAGTAGGAACAAGAGCATAACTGGAATTAATATCACTATATCCAACTCCATAGAATCCATTACACAAGACGTCAACATAGGCTATACCTCCACTTCCCTGATATCCCACAAGGTGGGCAAGATCGCCATTATAATTTCCACCAAGATTATCTCTGAATTGATTCAAATAGTTGCTGGTAGAAGGTCCGGTATAAGGATCTGTAGTATCCCAAGCCAGGATTTCACTAACCTGGAAATTGATAGATTCATTGGCATAAAGGATGGCTACCTGGCTGAATACTCCACTGACATAGTTTACAGCTTGGGTTACGCCTCCTTTCCCTACTACGATGTCATTATCGATTTCCACATACATATTGACACAATTGTTGGGATTCGAAACTCTTGAAGATTCTTCCATACGTTGCCCGATGAGATGCTTTGTATCGTCTACATCACAACCTAAAGGTGATCCTATCTTAAGATCAGATTCTTTATATATGACATAATCATTCTCTTTATTATTGAGTTTACCAAGATTGTAGGTCTCTCCGGCAGTATAGATAAAGCCCGTCATTTCTTCACTTGAAAAAGTAACGGCGGCAATGGATTGATTATCCCCTTTCACTATGCCCCAATAATAAGAACCCATTTCATATGCGAAAGAATTGGAGGGATCAGAGGCAATTTTAACCTGGAAGTCTTCTGTGAATACATCCGCCTTAAAAAGCTGAAGTTCCATCTGGCCATATCCTTTTACAGGAAAGTTCATGGCAAGCAGGTCAGGTGAGTCACCCCTTATCCGATTCATAAGATTTAAATCCAGGTTGTAGAGACTTGCTCTTTCCACAGTGCTTTCAATATTGGTGCTTCTCAGGGTTTTAGTCCTTTCGATCTTTAAAAGATCTGCATCAAATACTCGATCTGTTGAATTGAATTTTTCGGAGACTTGTTTAGAGATTTGATTGGGTTGTGCCTGGATCATTACACTCCAAAGCATAAAAAGTAAAATGAATGTTTTTTCAGGTTTCATTATTTTGAAATTTTTAGAATAAAAGAATTGGGACCCTTATACATTGAATTGAAGGAGATCAGCATTGCCTACAGCTGTAATTTACCTTAACCTATTGGAGCGTTTAAACCTATCTCAAGACGGGTCCAACAATAATGTAATAAGGGAAAAATATACTCTGGATTGAATTAATAATCACACTCTGATCGTCAAATGTATCATTTGCAATTGAAAGTGAGAAATACTTTGATTGAAATTCCAAATAATATTTTTGAAAATATTTCAGAATGTAACATTCAAGGATTCTAAATAAGGGGCATCATACTATCTTATGGATGTAAACCCAGCCTTTGATAATGATATAGATAATTGAATCAGAAAAAGTACATTTTTTCTCTCCGTTGACCATCGTCACAATCTTCAATAACCCTGATCATCAAAAGATTAGCTTAAAAACCTAAGTTTTATACTCCCAAAATCAATTAATAACAGAATAGCTTCCGTGAAACTGCTATTCAAAAAAAAAACACTGAACCTTATTATCCATAATTGAATACCTATCATGACTAATAACGAAACAATGATGTCTGCGGGCATTTCTAAAGAAGAACTCGACTTTATCATTGACGCCATCAATGATTTTTCAAAAGAGCATTTAACAACAGAAAGACTTCTTGAGCTGGATCACGAAGATAAATTTCCAATCGATGAGATCAGGCAAATGTGTGGTGAAGGCCTCGGTCTCCACTTGATATTTATTCCTGAAGAATTTGAGGGAATGGGAGGTGGAGCTTATGATTCTTACCGGGTATGTGAAGCCATGGCACGTATTGACCTTGGTGTTGCAACTGGGATATTTGCAACATTCCTGGGTGCTGACCCTATTGTATTTGGAGCTACAGATGAGCAGAAGAAAGTATGGTTGACCCGGATTGCGGTTGAAGGATTGCTCCTTGCATATGGAGCTACTGAGCCTGATGCCGGTTCAGACCTGGGTTCATTGAAGACCACAGCAACCCCAGTTGAAGAAGATGGAAAAATTGTGGGTTATAAACTCAATGGTAGTAAGCAGTGGATCAGTAACGGTGGTTATGCTGACGTATATACCATCCTCGCGAAAGCACCTAATGGCCCGACGTGGTTTGTATTGGAAAAAGGAGCAGAAGGTTTTTCAGCCGGAAAACCTGAAGACAAGCACGGAATAAGATTAAGTAATACTGCAGCTCTTTCCCTGGAAGATGTATTTGTACCTGTTGAAAACCTGGTTGGTGATGTAGAAGGAAAAGGTTTATTCCAGGCACAACTTGTATTTGGATACACACGATTGATGGTAGCAGCATTTGGACTCGGTGGAGGATGGGGAGCCATTGATAAAGCGATTGCCTATTCTAAAGAAAGGATCCAGAAAGGCACGCCACTTTCAGAAAAACAAGGATATACTCATAAGTTGATCGTACCTCACGTTGTTAAGCTGGAAGCTTCAAGATCATATGTGGAAGAAACAGCCGGGCGCATTGATAACAATGAAGATAATCTGAACACAGAAGGTGCAATTGCTAAATATATGGCAACAGAAGCAGGTAATGAAGCAGCAGATGCCAGCATCCAGGCATTCGGGGGATATGGGTATACAAAGGAATACATGGTTGAGAAACACAAACGTGATGTGAGGATTACCACCATCTATGAAGGAACTTCAGAAATCATGGAGATGACCATCAGTCGAGACAGATGGCAATTACACTTAAAATCTCGAGGCCAGTATTATCACGATCAGGCACTTGAAATGGAAAACCTTCATTTAAAGAATGCCAATGTAGGAGCTGATATCGCTGCTCTGTCATTGCATAGCCTTGCTGATGTCCTTGAACAAGCTAGAATCAAACGATTGACCAGAAATCAACACGTATTCTTCCGCATAGGCGAATTGATCGCCTATTGTGAGTGTGCTGCGTCAATGGCTAGAAAAGCTGACCTGGCTGCTTCAGGAAATCTCCATGACAAAGCTGATGCCCGATTTGACGCTGATACCTATGCTGCAATGGCAAGAGTATTCGCCAGGGAAGCAGCATTGAAGGTAAGCCAGGATGGCCTCAGATGGGTGCTCGGAACCGGCGGAATCTCAACAGATGAAGTCGCATCCTTTACTCAGAAGTTGGACATGACTAAAATATACCAGGTCCAGGATGGCCTGATGGACGATATGGATATAGTCAGAAATGCACTTTATCAATAAGTCAACTTCATTTCTTAAAAGTTAGATACCATCAAATCAAAAAACAATGAAAAAATCCAATCATAAAGCTGTAGCCATAGTTGGTATTGGAGCAGTAATGCCTGATGCAACAGACCTTCCTACTTTTTGGAATAATATCAAGCAAGCCAAATACAGTATTTCTGATGTTCCCGCAGACAGGTGGGACGCGAATCTATATTTCGATCCAGACCGAAATGCTCCCGATAAGACATATAGTAAGATCGGAGGATGGGTGAAAGAGGACAACTGGAATCCACTAAAATGGAGGATGCCTATTCCACCCAAGGTTAGTGATCAAATGGATAACACGCAGAAGTGGGCAATTACAGCTGCGAGAGAAGCATTAATGGATTTTGGCATCGATGAGAAAGATATTGATAGGGATCGAACTGCAGTCATCCTGGGTGTAGCCATGGGTGGTGATCAACATTTATATTCAGCCACTCGGATTTTTTATCCTGAGTTTGAGCAGATAGTTGCAAATACAAGCGGGTTTTCTGGACTGCCGGCAAATGTGCAAAAATCCATGAAACAAGAAATGTACGCAGGAATGGATAATTTCTTCCCTGGAATCACTGAGGATACAATGCCGGGTGAATTATCCAATGTGGTTGCGGGTAGAATCGCAGCACTTTACAATTTCCACGGACCTAATTACATAGCAGATGCAGCATGTGCATCTGCAATTGCTGGGATTACTGCTGCAATTGAAGGGTTGGAAGAATACGATTATGACCTGGTAGTAACAGGAGGTATAGACGCCAATATGGCTCCTACGACTTTTGTAAAATTTTCTAAAATTGGAGCATTATCACCCACAGGAACGAGGCCTTATGCAGAAGGAGCGGATGGATTTATTATGGGTGAAGGAGCAGCTGTATTTGTACTCAAAAGGCTGGAAGATGCAGAGCGGGATAAAGATAAGATCTATGCTGTCATCAGATCAGTAGGAGGGTCAAGTGACGGGAAAGGAAAAGGGATTACAGCTCCCAATCCTGTAGGTCAGGTATTTGCGATTAAGAGAGCATGGGAGAAGGTGAATATTTCACCCAAAACAGTTTCTTTAATTGAAGGTCATGGTACTTCAACTTCTGTGGGTGATGCTGTAGAATTGAGATGTTTGAATGAAGTATTCGGTGGATTAGGAATGGGTGCCGGCTCAGTAGCCCTTGGCTCTGTCAAGTCCAATATCGGTCACCTCAAAGGAGCAGCAGGAGCAGCAGGAATTGCCAAGGCTACAATGGCCTTATACGATAAAGTCTTACCTCCAAGTTTGAATTTCCACAAACCTAATCCTGGTTTTGATTTTGCTAATTCGCCTTTTAAAGTAAATACAGAGTTAAGACCGTGGGACTTAAATAACGGCCATCCGCGAAGAGCAGGAGTTAGTGCATTTGGTTTTGGCGGAACGAATTTCCATGTTGTACTGGAGGAATACATCCCGGGAAAGATAACATCAGAAGAAAAAACTCAGATGCAGGTTTCAATGCCTGTTGAAGAGACTCAAGAGGATAAACCTATTAAAAATCCATTAAGAGGAGCATTTGTTAGTGGATCAGATTCGATTAATAATCTGATCACACTCCTACAGGATATCAAACCCAAAGTTGAAAAAGGCTGGACACCAGAAAAGAGGCCTCCATTGAAATCTGATCTTGAAGCACCTTATCGCATAGCAATAGATTTTAAAGATGCTGAAGAATTGGAAGAAAGAATCGGAAGGGCCATCAGTGGGCTTCAGAGTAATGTCAAGGCAGTATGGAAAGTTTTAAATGCCAAAGGAATCTTCTTTGGAGAAGGGCCTGCAGCTAAGGTAGCTTTCCTATTTACAGGACAAGGTTCTCAGTATTTGAATATGTTGAAGAATTTAAGAGACGTTGAACCTATTGTTGCTGATACATTTAACGAAGCCAATGATGTGATGACTACTCTTATTGGAAAGCCTATAACAGATTATATCTTTTTTGATACTGATGATGAAGAAAAGATCAAGGAGGCTACGATAGGATTGATGCAGACAGAAATCACACAACCAGCAGTCTTGACTGTAGATGTGGCACTTTACCGCTTAATGCGTGCATATGGAATTAAACCAGATGCAGTTGCAGGACATAGCCTGGGTGAATATGGTGCTCTAGTGGCATCAGGTGCAGTCACTTTTGAGCAGGCATTGAGATTGGTGAGTTCTCGTGGGCAGGAAATGTCCAAGGTAAAGGTTGATGACCCAGGTGCCATGGCTGCTATCTTTGGAACCCCTGATCAGATCAATGAAGTCATTGAGAAGATTGACGGTTATGTAGTAATAGCCAATATAAATAGTTATGGTCAGTCCGTGATCGGTGGAGAAACTGCTGCAGTAAAAGAAGCGATGAAAGCATGCCAGGAGGCAGGTTATCATATAGCTCAACTTCCGGTAAGCCATGCCTTCCATACTAAAATCGTCTCTCCGGCCAGCGAGCCATTAAAGAGGGTATTGAAAAGGTTTAAAATGTCGAAACCCTCCATCCCTATCATTGCAAATGTTACCGGAGACTTTTACCCATCGGGAGGTGATGTGGTCAATAATATGGTGGATATCCTTTCTCAACAAGTTGCATCACCCGTTCAATTTGTAAAAGGTGTTAATAGATTGTATGAAGAGGGGATACGGGTATTCATTGAAATGGGTCCTAAGAAAGCACTCAATGGATTTGTCAGAGATATAACGGAAGATAAAGATGATGTTCTTAACCTGTTTAGTAATCACCCAAAAGTGGGTGACCTTGAATCTTTCAATCAATCGTTGTGTGGACTTTATGCAGCGGGATTAGGAAATGGTAGAGAAGCAGACCAAGTTATACCCACTCAAAAACAAGTAATCCAGAAAAAAGTCATACCAGTTGCAGAATCAATTCCAGTTTCACAACCTGCCCCTCCTCCATCAGTGTTCACCGGCGGAGGAAAAGACCGGTATGAAAAACTGGGAAAACTATTTGTTGACTTTATGGATAAAGCCAATCAAGTTTATTCCGGTGATGGTGGTTCGCACACCGTTCACGATATTTTTATCACTGGGGCTGCTCTTGGTTTACCCAAGGTGGATGGAGTCTTTGATGACGGAAATGTGAATAGGTTACTCAATGGAGAACAATTGATCAGCAGCATTCCTCAAGATATTCAGAGAGATATGCTTGCTAAGAATATCACTCGTCTTGTAAAAACAGGAAAGGGTGGACCTAGATTTGAAACCCTTGCCGATGTAGATGAAGTCATTAAACTTGCGGCCAGAAAAGTGAACCTGGATATTGCCAGAGATTTTGGATTTCCGCAGAATATGATTGCCGCTCTGGACACCACTACAGAATTAGCAATCGGAGCCGGAATTGATGCCTTGCGAGATGCAGGGATACCAATGGTATTAAAATATAAAACTACGACAACCGGTTCCAAACTCCCAGACAGGTGGTTGCTACCTAAAAAGATGAGGGATGACACAGGTGTTATTTTTACATCTGCATTCCCGGGCTATAATGCTTATGCTAAGGAGATGAAAGGTTTCTTTGAAAACCGAACCAAGATTGAAAAAATAAGCTTGCTGGAAAGTATTAAGAAAGATCTTTCTACTCATAACGGAAACGACCAATTGGTCAGCAATCTGAATAATAGAATCGCTCAGATCCAGGCAGATCTAGATGAAAATGCTTATTCATTCAACAGAAGATTCTTGCTTAGGGTATTGTCAATGGGTCATTCACAGTTTGCACAATATATAGGTGCTAGAGGGCCGAATACACAGATCAACGCCGCATGTGCGAGTACCACTCAAGCCATAGGATTGGCCAAAGACTGGATTGATGGAGGAAGATGTAAACGAGTCATCATCATTGCCGGAGATGACATTACTTCTGATGATACACTGGCATGGTTCTCCAGTGGATTTTTAGCAGCAGGAGCAGCAGCCACTGATGAAAGAGTAGAAGATGCAGCACTACCTTTTGACAAGCGAAGACATGGAATGATTGTAGGTATGGGTGCCGTAGCAGTAGTTGTCGAAAGTGGGGAATCAGCTAATGAGAGAAGTATTCACCCAATCTGTGAAGTGCTTTCCACGGTAACAGCCAATAGTGCATTCCATGGAACCCGACTCGATGTGAATCACATAAAAATGGTGATGGAGAAGTTGGTGGTGCAAGCGGAAGAAAGATTTGGTATTGATAGGAGAGAGATTGCAGCTCAGACTGTTTTTGTTTCTCATGAAACATATACACCAGCGAGAGGAGGAAGTGCATCAGCAGAGATCAACGCTTTGCGTCATGTATTTGGCCCCGATGCTGACAAGGTTGTCATTGCCAATACCAAGGGAATGACGGGTCATGCCATGGCTGTTGGAATTGAGGATGTTTTAGCAATTAAAACACTTGAAACAGGTATCGTACCACCTATTCCAAACTTTAAAGAGATCGATCCTGAACTCGGTGTTTTGAACCTTTCAAAAGGAGGGTCTTATCCGATCAAATATGCCCTAAGACTGGGTGCCGGATTTGGATCTCAAATCAGCATGAGCTTGTTGAGATGGACGCCGGTAGCCCATAAAGTCAGGCCTAAGCCTGACCAATTAGGTTTTAAATACAGAATCAAAGACAAAGATCGATGGACAGAATGGTTAAAAGGAATCAGCGGCAGGACAAATCCTGAAATTGAAGTTATCAAACGTACATTAAGAGTTGCTGACCCAATGGGTGATACCAGACAAGATCCTGGAGAAATGCGTACAAGCGTGCCTGAAAAACAACCTATTCCTCAGGTAAAGGAAACTCCACAACCTGCGTTAGTTCAATCAACTCCTAGTCCGGTAGTAGTGGATGAAGTGGGAGCCATGATTATGCAACTCATTTCAGAAAAGACAGGTTACCCAGAAGATATGCTGGACCCATCATTGGATCTGGAGGCAGATTTAGGGATTGATACGGTGAAGCAAGCAGAGTTATTCGCAGAGATCAGGGGTCAATATGGAATTGAAAGAGATGATAATCTCCAATTATCTGAATTCCCTACACTGAATCACATCATTCAATTTGTCTATGACAAAAAGCCTGATTTAAAGAAAGAAGCAAAAGCTCCGGCATTAGCACATAAGGCGAGCGAACCTGCCGTTGAAGTTACAACTTCAGGTACCGTTGATAATGTACAGGCCAGCATTTTGAAATTGGTGGCTGAAAAGACTGGATACCCAGAAGATATGCTGGATCTTTCATTAGATCTTGAAGCAGATCTTGGAATAGATACTGTTAAACAAGCAGAGTTATTTGCAGAGATCAGAGGAGAGTACGGTATTGAAAGAGATGATAATCTTCAATTGTCCGAGTTCCCTACATTGGAACACATCATTCAATTTGTCTATGACAAAAAGCCTGAATTAAAACAAGCGGTTCCTGTTTCAACACCTGTTCAAGAAATACAAGCAGATACAGCAGAACCTGTCAATATTCCTCCATCTAATGGAGCAAGTACTGTTCAGGGAGGTGATGTACAAGCCAGCATTTTGAAATTGGTGGCTGAGAAGACCGGCTATCCGGAAGATATGCTTGATCTTGATTTGGACCTGGAGGCAGATCTTGGAATAGACACAGTAAAACAGGCAGAACTTTTTGCAGAGATCAGAGGAGAGTACGGCATTGAAAGAGATGATAATCTTCAATTGTCAGAGTTTCCTACTTTGAAACACATCATTCAGTTTGTCTATGACAAAAAGCCTGAATTAGCAGATTCTGTAGGATCTCCTGAACCCATTCCTGTAACGACACCACAGGTTACACCTGAACCGGTAAAATCCTCCTCATCCAATGGTACTGTTGTTGCTACCAGCAGTGTTCAGTCAAGGATTTTGGGATTGGTGGCTGAGAAGACCGGATACCCTGAGGATATGCTTGAGTTAGAATTGGATCTTGAGGCAGATCTTGGGATTGATACGGTAAAGCAAGCAGAGCTCTTTGCTGAAGTGAGGGGAGAATATGGAATTGAAAGAGATGATAATCTTCAATTGTCAGAATTCCCTACACTGAAACACATCATACAGTTTGTACATGACAAGAGACCTGATCTTGCAGAAGTTGCAGTTGAGGAAACACCGGTATCGGCACCCATCGCAGAAGAGCCTGTTTCAGTAACTAAAACAGCAACAGTTGTTGGAGGTGATGTTCAGAAAATGGTGCTGAATCTCGTAGCAGAAAAGACCGGCTATCCAATGGAAATGTTGGAATTGGATCTTGATTTAGAGGCAGATCTCGGGATTGATACGGTCAAGCAAGCAGAGCTATTCGCGGAGATAAGAGGGCAATATGACATAGAGAGGGATGACAATCTTCAGTTATCAGAATTTCCTACGTTGAAGCACATCATTCAATTTGTCCATGATAGAAGACCGGATCAGGATCAATCATCACCGAATGGTGAAGCAGCACTTACAAGTGCTCCTCAACAAGAACAAGTTCCTGAGGCTGATGACGTAAAGGAGAAGGTGCTATCACTCGTTGCAGAGAAGACCGGTTATCCTAAAGACATGTTGGACCTTGAATTAGATCTTGAAGCAGATCTTGGAATTGATACGGTTAAGCAAGCAGAACTCTTTGCAGAGATTAGAGGAGAGTATGGCATTGAAAGAGATGATAATCTTCAGTTGTCTGAGTTTCCTACACTGAATCACATCATCCAATTTGTCTATGATCGCAGATCAACAACTGGCACTACTTCCTCTAATGGGGTGGCTGCTGGAAAACCTATAAAGGTTAACTTGCCCAAAGGAGATATTGAGGCTGTAGGGCAATTACCCAGAAGGGTTCCAATACCAAGATTGCGGCCTGATATTACCCAGTGTAAAACTTCGGGTGTTGATTTAGCAAAAGATGATCATGTATTGGTGATGATGGATGAAGGACGTATAGGCAAACCATTGGTTGCCGCTTTGAAAAAGAAAGGTGTACAAGTACATGTGCTTAATAAAATCACTTCACAGGATAAATTGATCAAAGAAGTTCAGAAATGGACCAAGGAGTTTAAGGTAGCCGGAGTATACTGGTTACCAGCATTGGATCAGGAAGGTGATATCAGTAAATTAACTCACAAAGAATGGAAAGATGCTTCCTATCTTCGAGTCAAGATGTTATACACATTGATGCGTGAATTGAACCTTCAGGATCAGACAGATGCTTTCCTGGTTTCTGCTACTAGGATGGGTGGACAGTTTGGATACGACGATAAAGGTTCCTTGTCATCATTGGGTGGAGCAGTATGTGGATTTACTAAAGCATATAAGAGAGAGCATCCGGAAGTACAAGTAAAAGTTGTAGATTTTGAGGTTTCAAGAAAGACAACTGCACTTGCTAAGCAATTGATAGAGGAGACACTTTATGATCCTGGTGTAGTCGAAGTGGGATACAAAGGTGGATTCAGATGGACCATCGGATTGGAAGAAAAGCCATTAACAGAAGGTGAGAAAGGAATGGAGTTGAATTCAGATTCAGTATTCCTTGTAACTGGAGCTGCCGGAAGTATTACTTCAGCTATAACCGCTGATTTAGCAGAAGCGTCAGGAGGAACATTCCATTTGCTTGATTTGGCACCTGCCCCGGATAAGAATGATCCTGAACTGGGCTTATTTGCTACGGATCAGGAGGGTCTGAAAAGAAAGATCTTTGAAAGACTGGGTAAAACTGAGGAACGAGTTACCCCTGTCCTAGTCAATAAAGAATTGGCAAGAATAGAACGTGCATATAATGCATTGCAAGCCTGTAATGCTGTAGAGGAAGCCGGAGGTACCGTACATTATTACAGTATGGATCTGCGTGATCACAAAGCTGTTGCAAAAGCAATATCCGGTATATTGAAAGTATCAGATAAAATCGATGTTTTAGTGCATGCTGCTGGTCTTGAGATCAGTCGATTATTGAAGGATAAATCACCTTCAGAATTTGACCTGGTATTCGATGTGAAAGCAGATGGATGGTTTAACATTTTGTCTGCTTTGGGTGAAACACCCATCGGTGCTTCTGTGGTTTTCAGTTCGATAGCAGGAAGATTCGGAAATGGAGGTCAGACAGATTATAGTGCTGCTAATGACTTCTTGTGCAAGAGCACATCCGGATTTAAGAATACAAGAAATGAGACAAGGGGCATTGCCCTGGATTGGACTGCTTGGGCGGAGATCGGAATGGCTGCACGTGGATCAATTCCGATGATTATGAAGCAAGCCGGAATTGATATGTTAAGTCCTTCGATAGGTATACCATTTATAAGGAAGGAGTTGACTAGTAGTAATTCAGGAGCTGAAATAGTGGTGGCTCAAAGCCTGGGAATGATGATGGAAGAATTTAATGAAACCGGAGGGCTGGATACAGAGAAGGTCAACATCTGGGTGAAGGATGCTAAAAACTTAATGGTTGAGCGAGTCAATGGTATGGGTCTTTATTCAGGATTGACAACGAGATCTGGTTTTGATCCTAAGGAACAGGGATTTTTATACGATCATGAAATTAATGGAACACCGGTGCTTCCTGGAGTAATGGGTGTGGAAGCCATGGTTTCAGCTGCAAAAGTTTTATTCCCGGATCGACATGTTATTACTGTTGATAATGTAGAGTTTTATGCTCCATTTAAGTTCTATCGTTCAGAGCCAAGGGATGTCTTTGTAGAAGTTCAATATGATTTAGACAAGAATGACGTAATTGCGTATTGTACATTAATTGGCAAACGAAGATTATTGGGTCAGGATACGGAAGAGGTGAAAGTTCATTTTAAAGCTAAAGTCAGATTAGCAGAGAAACCATTGGATAAACCCAAAGCTAAAAAGGCAAAGCTCACACCCAGGAAAGGAAGTAAAGTTGTAGAATCTGGTGAGATCTATGAAGTTTATTTCCACGGACCTGCATACCAGGTGATTGATAAAGGATGGAAGGTGAAGGACGATTTAGTAGGGTTGTATTCTAGTAAGCTACCTCCTAACCATAGCCCGGATGATATGAATTTGAACACCTTGCCAAGGTTGCTTGAGCTGGGTTTTCAGACAGCAGGAATTATGGAGATGGGTATGAAGAACCAGATGGGTCTTCCAAGTAGCATTAATCACTTACGCATATATGAAGATGATGAGAAGGGAAGGAAGCTGTATGCTGTAGTGAAACAAAGGAATGAAGACTATGATATCTCGGTTGTCAATGATAAGGGAGAAACCCTATTAGAAGTAGAAGGATATGGAACTGCTGTATTTATGACAGATATGGATGAAAACAAAGTTGCTCCTTTGAAGGCAGCAACAACCTAACCTTTTAAACTTCAATAATGGAAGTATTATGGGTAACTCAATCTTTGCTACAAGTACCTGCTGATCTTAACTGGTTGCATTCCTCTGAAAAAGAGGTGCTCAGTAAGTTTAGGTTTGAAAAGAGGCGGAATGATTGGTTACTAGGAAGGTGGACGGCTAAGCAATGTGTCAAAGCCTGGTTGAAAAATATTGATTCCGGAGTATCATTAGAACAGATGGCTATTGTAGCTGCTGATGATGGTGCTCCGGAAGTGATTATCAATGGTCACCCTCTTAATTGTATGATTTCCTTAAGTCATAGTCATCAGACCGGATTGTGTGCGATCAGTTCTTCTACCTATAAGATTGGTTGTGACCTTGAGAAGATAGAGTCCAGGAGTCCACAGTTAATCCTGGATTATTTCACAGAGAAAGAGCAAGCTATTGTTCGTCAATATGATCAGGAACACACTGATTTTTTAGCTAATCTGATATGGAGTGCTAAAGAAAGCGTCTTAAAAGCGTTAAGGCTTGGGTTAAGGCTTGATACTCGAAAGGTAGAGATTAATTGTACCCTCCATGAAGGCAAAGGGTCTTGGCATAAGCTGGAAATATCAAATTCAGATTTTGATCACAGATTTTTTGGTTGTTGGCAGCGAACTGATGAATATGTGATGACTATGGTAAGTGATCAGGAGGACTTTAAACTTTTGGAAGTTGGAAGCATAAATTTCTAATGCACCTCCTTATCAAACCTCATATTAAAATCAATCCGAAATCTATTTCCCGATTCTAAAGTAATATCCGGTGTAACAAGGCCCTCTACGAAATAAGCACGGGCAACAATATTAAAATTCGAATCGAAGGCATAAGCCATTCGGAATTCATGTCCCTGATAATTGGTGTTCCTGTTCCTGTTGATGTTTCCGAGGCGTATCCAATCATCTTCCGTGTAATAACTGACAACGGAGTACTCTTCTTTTCTGACAAAGTAATAGCCTAGAAGCCAATCACCTTTATTCTTTAATTTTCCGAGATTTATATTTAATACATATCCGGTCTTTTGATCTTTATATATCGGGTCGATCAATTCATCAGAGAAATCGCTGTAGTCTTCCAGGTTGACAAAATGATCTATTCCAAGAGTCAAAGGTAATTTTGTGGCAAAATCAATTTTTAACCCTGTAACCAAGAACTTATAATCCAACTTGAATCGGTCTCCTTCATAGAAAAAGTCAGTGGTAGGTACATTGTTGATATCATTGAGCATATAAAAGCCATTGGCAAGGGTTATGGCATAATCTTTAACTTCGATCCCAAACTCTAATTGTCCCCCGATCATATGTCCATCAATTTGACCGTTTGTGGGGTCTCGTGGGTCAAAGTCTCCACTGCCGGTGTTGGTGATGAAGTAGGCCAGTTTAGGTTTTATGTGTATTCCATTTGTAATTAAATTTCCACCAATGGATACACCTTCAGGATTGACATCATCATCCCAAAACAACTCATTCTGCTTCCAGAAAGGAAAGTTATTTTTGCCAGCCCACCACCATGCATTCTTGTATTTCCCGGAGATATATACCTTATCGATATTGATGGGGATACCGGTGAATTCACGATGGCCAAAATTATTGTGAGGTGATTGCATGGATTCATCCACACCGGATCTGATCCTGGCTCCAAATTGTATGTAGTTATTCCAGTGATAACTAAACCCAATTCTTAACCGATATCTTAATCGAAACCGGTCATCACGGAAACTTCCATCGAATCTTCTTGAATTCCAATCCTGTTCAAGCCTGATCCTGATATCACTGGCCAGTAAAAGATTCCCTTCCTGGTTTTCCTGCACAAGGGATGTGTTATTTTGATCAGCAGTATTTTCAGGGTTGTTGTTATATAAATATGATTCGCTTAAAGTCCCTTGTGAGTTAATGTTTCCTGCAATTGCAATAATGAAAAATAATGACAGCAAGTATATTGTTTTCATATCCGAATCTTTAAAAGGCAATAAATGTCTGTAGTGAAAGCCTGGTTTGTGTTTGTTTCTTTACTAAAAGTTTCTTAGTCCTAGACTATCAAGAATCTTGCGATATGAAAATGATGGTGATCATATATAAGGATGTTTAGTATTCATAGATGTAAGAAACTCAAGGTCTGGACATGATGGATGGATTTGATGAAACTGGAGGCCTTGATACAGAAAAGATCAATATTCGTGACTAGGATATCAAGAACTTAATGGTTGAGGAAGATGATGGCAAGTGAAATCGGGATATGTCATAACCATGGTTTGTAGCACTGAAGATTTCATTTGACAGCCAGGGACTGTAGAAATACCAGTTCATTGTATGCATTCAAATATTTTTTTAAAGACTTGATGACCTTTCGAATACCTGTTCTATTCATGATCAAACAACAAAAACAAATTGTCATGAAAATCTTCGAAACCATTCTCAATTCAATAAGCGACATTAAAAACGCAATAGAAGAACTTAATCAACCTTCCTTTCAAAGGGTGGTCTCTAATATCAAACCGGGTACATTCACCAGGGATACTGAAAGCCGCGATTATCAGGATAGACTGATTTATACTAAAGCATTCAGAAAGTTTGCCTACAACCCTGCAATTCTTAATGAGATCTTTTCATGTCCAGAACTAAAAGAGTCTTTTTTCAGGACTTTCGGATATAAAGGAGCACTGGACTTTACCATTTACCCTAAATGTTGGTTGAGAGACTTACCTATGCTGGACATAGGAAGTAAAACTTACCTTGCTGATGGAATCCTACTTGGAACAAATCAAGTGAGTACGGATCAAAAAGTATTAAAAGTGGGAACCATAAAAATCGGAGATAGATGTGTCTTCGATCAAGACTGTAAAATTGGATATAATTCAGTCATAGGAGATGATTGTATCATTGGAATACAGACTTCTATAGGATTGAAATGTAAGATGGGTAATAATGTAAAAGTGGGTGAGGCGACTACTGTCAGGCATGGTGTAACCTTCGGTAATGATGCAATCATAGGTGGTGAAACACAGATAGGTAACTTCTGTATTATTGAGGACGGAGTTGTAATCGAGGAGTTCAGTACGATACCTTCATTCAGCCAAGTAACTAAAGAAGGAATATTCAATAGAAAAGCTTTGAGAAAGACAGCTTAATTAAACATGAAATAGAATAAGATAGTAAATACTAAAAACGGAACCGTATAAGAATGACGGTTCTGTTTTAATTTATCACCTTGAAAGTAGGCTTCACTTAGCTAATAAGGACTTTTATTATTAATAAGGTTAAAATTTTAAGTCAACAGGACTTTCTTGACTTAATAGAAATTATTTAAATGTGCCTCATGTTGGTTTTATAGGAAATGCCATTTATTCCAATCGCCTTCCGAAACGATAATCAATTAAAATTAACATTATGGCATCATTGTCGAAGGCACGCACATGGATTAAATACCTTTCAATCTTTTTATTCTTTTCATTTTTCATATTTCCTCAAAAGGCAAAATCAGTTGTTGATCCTGAAATCATTTTATGGAAGACCAATGATTACGCAACCTTTATTAACTCTGCTTTCCAGGGAGTATTGGGTCGGGCTCCTCATCAACAAGAATTTATTGCCTGGATGGAACTAAGTATAGCCTCGAAAAAGAACAAAGCTGATTTATTCTGGAAACTGGTTGGCTCTACTGAATATAGGTCAAGATTCGGTCACTTGAAGAAGGAGTATTATGTGTATTGGGATACTGAAAGAAAAGAAACTGATTATGGTGTAACCCTTTGTCATTGTTATTATTCTTCGAAACATGATTATGTGTTCATGCCTACCTTGCAGTATTTAGGCATTCCGAGTCCTACAGGGCCATTTAATTTTGGTGTCGGAGCTGCGGTGAGAAATATGTATGCCGCCTTTGATAAGAATACATGCACGTTGTACAATTGTGGATACAGAGGTGAAGGAAGTGGAGATTTATCATCAGCTGGAAATAGTTATGAAGATTGTCTTAAAAAATATTGTCCTGGATGTGAAAATTCTATAACCTTACTAGGCATATCTACTTTTCCTGAGTGTAATACTTGTATGGAGCAATATAAGGCAGAAATTGAATCCTGTCAAAATGGTCAGGTAACGGCTAATGTAGTAAACAACCTTGTCTCTGACCCCTATTTTGCATCATTTGGAATGAGTCAGAGCAAATGGTTACATGGCAATCAATACTGGGGGAATTCCGGATACAATCAATCAATCGCTCAAAGAGTGGACCTTCCTGGAGGTTCGAGACCAAGTGATGATATTACAACCGCCCTTATGATTCAGAATTATTCTGACAGAGGGCCCCAAGTTTATGGCACAACTATGCAAAAGATCCCTGTAGCGAAAGGTAAAACGTACAAGATCAGCTTATGGGCTGCAGCTGAAAATCTGGCTTCGCATAGTGGATTATTAATTTCAGTAGATGCTCAATGGAAAGTAAGGCCTATCAGGCTCAATCAAGGGTCATACGGGTGGACTGAATACCGGGGTGAATTTACAGCCAATAGCAATTATGTTCACCTTAGGATCTTATCAGAAGATAGAGGTAAAGTGTTCCTGACCGGCATTACACTTTCAGAGGATTATAATTACTAAAGGAGCAGATTTCTTTTAACCAATTGACTATCCTAATCGCTCCTTTGCACTCCGCTTGTAATATTTGCTTAATGGCAGTTCTTTACCGGATTTAAGTATAATTTCATTTCCTCCGGTATGCTCTACATAAAGTAAGGAAACGATGTATGATTTATGGATTCGCACAAAATGTGTCATAGGTAGAAGGGCTTCCATAACTGACATTTTCATGCGACTGAGGAACTGCTTCTCCTTGGTGAATATTTTTAAATAATTACCGTAGGCTTGAATGTAATGGATGTCTTTTAATTTAACCTGAATTTGTTTTTTTCCATCTTTTACTGTGATGTGATCTATTGGTAGAATTTCATCGTGATGGGTGGGTGTAATTGAATCTATTAGTTTAGTGATGGTCTTCATAAACCGCTCGAAGGGAATGGGCTTTAGTAAATAATCAAAAACTTCGTAATCATAACTTTCTACACCGTATTCACTATAAGCAGATGTTAAGATTACCTCGGGTGGGTGTTGAATGATTTTAAGCATTTCAAGTCCACTCATTTCAGGCATCCGGATGTCAAGAAATATAATGTCCGGATTATGTTCTGTAATGTAAACACTTGCATCGATGGCATTATCGAAAGATGCCATCAGCTCTATCGCAGAAATCCTGGAAACATACTTCTCCAGAATCTTTCTTGCCAGAGGCTCATCGTCTATAATTAAGCAAGTCAATTTCATATTTCAATTTCAAGGTTGACCTGGAAGTCCTGATCAGTTTTAGAAATTTCAATGTTGTGGATTCCCGGATATAAAATGGCCATCCTCCTTTTTACATTTTCAATTCCGGTTTCTGTGGAAACTACTCCAGGGCTAGAATTATTTTTATTGATGCTATTTTTGATTTTAAAATATACCCTTCCCTGATCTACTGAAAGCTTTAAGTAGATATAA
>JABDLO010000340.1 GCA_013002995.1 Saprospiraceae bacterium
CATCTCTCCATTCTTACAGAAAATATCTGGAGTTTTAAGTATGTTATTCCCCTGGTTAAAAACCATAAAGCTGGAAAGTGAATTCCTGTCCAGAGATCCTAAAGTGGTTGAAGAATATCTAAACGATCCACTGGTCTATAAAAAAGGAGCCTATGCCAGGACTGGTGGTGAAATGTTGAAGTATACAAAACTGATACAGGATAAGTTCGATAAAATATCATGCCCGATGCTGGTCCTTCATGGAACAGGAGATAAATTGACGGATTATCAAGGCAGCGTAAAGCTTTTTGAGCATGCATCTTCTGAGGATAAGGAATTGAAACTCTATGAAGGATGGTATCATGAATTGTGTAAAGAGCCAGAAAAAGCCGAAGTGTTTAAAGCAATGAAAGAATGGTTGAGTGAAGAAAAAAGATTGCTTCCGCAGATGGGCGGACCTATGATTGCAGATGTGAAATCAGATTCATGATTGAAGCATTTTTATGACCCTCCTTGCCCGGCTTTGATACCCGGCAGTCCCCATGGGTTTATAATCTTCAATGGCGATAATTAATTCTTCTTTTAATTCAGGAATTTTCATGGCTATCTTGGCCAAAACGGACATAGAGAAGACTTTCACTGCCACAGGCGAGCCGGGCGAAACGAGATAATTAAAACACCGGTCATATACTTCCCCTTCTAATTCTTCCGGAACATCTATGTATTGGAGTGTACGGATGGTATTTCTGACTACGGCATCATGTTTTGGGTTGTCAAGGTTGGAAATCATTTTATGGAGATACGGTAATATAATTTCAGGATGTTTTTCACCCAGGATACCAACCGGCCAGGCCGCATATTGGCAGACCCTAAACTCATCATCGAAGAAGCATTCCATAAGTTCCTCTATAGCTGAGGGTTCGGCAACTACATACTCTACAACATCCATTGATTTTCTCTTGGTTTGCTGTCCTGTCAGGTGTTTTCGGATATTCATGAAGTGAAATTTTTGCAAAGTTAAACAGCTTTTATTGCTTGAAAAAAGTAATATAAGATATCTTCGCACCCATAAGCCAGACGCATGCGAGAATTCAAGAGATACATGGTTACATCGGCCCTTCCTTATGCCAATGGACCATTGCATATCGGACACCTGGCGGGTGCCTATCTATCTGCGGATATTTATGTGAGGTTTCAACGCTTGATGGGGAAAGATATATTATATATCTGTGGCTCAGATGAGCATGGAGCTGCCATTACTATAAAAGCTAAAAAAGAAGGCAAGACACCTCAGGATATTGTCGATCAATATCATAAGTTGTTTAAGACGACTTTTGACCGTATCGGTATTTCATTCGATATGTATCATCGTACTTCTGCCAAAATTCATCATGAGACTTCACAGGAGTTTTTCAGGTCATTATATGACAAAGGTGAATTTGATGTAAAGACCTCAGAACAATATTATGACGAAGAGGCTTCACAGTTTCTAGCTGATCGTTATATCATCGGTACTTGTCCTAATTGTGGACATGAAGAAGCATACGGTGATCAATGTGAAAATTGTGGTTCTTCTCTTAGCCCTACAGAATTAATCAACCCCAGATCAACCCTTACTGGAGCTACACCCGTCTTAAAAGAAACAACTCACTGGTATCTTAAGCTGGATCAATATGAAAACTGGCTTAAGGAATGGATATCTACTGGTTTTGCTGATGGAAAGCAACTGCACGAACCTGGTGATTGGAAGAATCACGTGGTAGGTCAATGCAAGTCCTGGCTGGAAGGTGGATTGCAACCTCGATCCATGACAAGAGATCTGACATGGGGTGTAGATGTGCCACAAGAGATAGAAGGAGCTGAAGGGAAGAAATTGTACGTGTGGATGGATGCACCGATAGGTTATATATCTGCTACCAAGCAATGGGCACTGGACAATGGTAAAGAGTGGGAACCTTACTGGAAAGATGAGGACACTGCATTGATCCATTTCATAGGCAAAGACAATATTGTATTTCACTGTATAATATTCCCTGCCATATTAAAAGCAGAGGGGAGTTTTATCCTTCCGGAAAACGTACCTGCCAATCAATTCATGAACCTGGAAGGACGGAAAATATCTACTTCTAAGAATTGGGCTGTATGGGTTCATGAATACCTGGACGATTTTCCCGATCGTCAGGATGAGCTGAGGTATTGCATGATCAAAAACATGCCGGAACAAAAGGATAGTGAATTTACGTGGAAAGGTTTCCAGGATGCCAATAACAATGAATTGGTTAACAACTTTGCCAATTTCTTTAACAGGGTTACGGTACTCACCAATAAGTATTATGATGGCTTCATCCCAGAGTTTGATGAGGATATTGACTTTATAGGCCCTGATAGCCAAGAGGACATAGCTTTTCATGAAAGTGAATTATTAAGGCTATTCGATGATATTCAGGACTTGAATCAGCACATCAGAAACTTTGATTTCAGATCGGCACTCAGAACCTTAATGGAAATTTCTTCCAAGGGTAATCAAATTCTTCAATTCAATGAACCCTGGAAGAAGCAGAAAGAGATGCCTGATATGGTGAAACCTGTGATGAATATTTGCCTGCAATACATTGCGGCTATGAGCGTGGTGTGCAGGCCATTCATGCCTTTTACTTCTAATAAGATGAGGAGGATCCTCAATCTTCCTGCCTTGAAGGAAAGTGGTGAGCTGGATGATCTATTATTCAGGTTATGTGAAGGAGAGCCCATCATTGAGGCAGGACACAAAATCAACAAACCCGAATACTTATTTACCAGGATTGATGATGATGTGATCCAGGCTCAGGTGGACAAACTTCTTGCAACAGATCAACCGGAAACTTCTGATGATTCAGAAAATGGTTCTCCGATCAAGGAAACCATCACATACGAAGATTTTACTAAGCTGGATATTCGTACGGCCACCATTCTTTCTGCACAGAAAGTGCCTAAAGCTGATAAGTTGTTGCAATTGGAATTGGATCTGGGCTTTGAGCAAAGAACAGTTGTAAGTGGTATTGCTCAGCATTACACACCAGAAGAAGTAGTAGGCAAGAAAGTCAGCTTGCTGGCCAATCTTGCTCCACGAAAGATCAGAGGTGTTATGTCCCAGGGTATGATCCTGATGGCTGAGGATGCCGATGGTGGCTTATCCTTTATCAGTCCGGATGATCAATGGCCGGATGGGATGATGGTGAGTTAGGTCATAGATATTTCAAATAAACCAAAGGCGCCTATTGTTGTTAATTCTGTATGTGGATAACAACATTATTATCAATAGGTATTCTATTTTCCTTCAACGGGGACGATTCTGATCAGATATGGCGAGTGGTTAATGACAGCGTCATGGGAGGAGTAAGCACCAGTTCTGTTAACTATGAAGATGGAAATTTAATCTTTACAGGAAATGTATCTCTGGATAATAACGGTGGCTTTGCATCTATCAGAACTTTACCTGTTCAAATGAATTTAGAAGATTACACCCATGTTTCATTAAGAGTCAAAGGAGATGGCAATAAATATAGTTTCCGATTATGGACCAGCAGCAGGTGGGATGGAGCTTCTTATGTCATCAATTTTGATACAAAAGAAAATGAATGGATAGAAGTTGACCTTCCAATCGGTGATTTTTATCCTCAATTCAGGGGGTATCAATTGAGAGACTACCCAAGACTTGATCCGTCCAAAATCCGTCAGCTAGGAATTCTTATTAGCGACAAACAAGAAGGTGAATTTAAGATTGAAGTGGACTGGATAAAGGCATCTATTCTTGCAGGATAACATAAAATTACGCCATCACCTTCTTCATCGCCTCTCCGAATCGATACATGTCTTCCATCTTTCCGGTACTGATCCTGCACCAGTCTGTCAACGGAGGAAATGGTCTTCCGATAAGTACATTATGCTCTCTCATCTGAGGAATGAGCTTTTCAATGTTTTTACCGGTGCGGAAGAAGACGAAGTTGGTATGTGACTTCTTGTATTCCAATCCCATCTCATCACACATCTTATAAACGAAGTTACGAGCTTCTGCATTTTTCTCCAGGCTCATTTTTAAGAAAGCTTCTTCTTTTAAGGCTTCCTTGGCAGCATATACCGCAAGAATATTGGTTCCTGCCTGTAGGTTGTTTCTCAGTCTGCCGGCAATCTCCGGTCGGGCAATCAGGTACCCTACTCTGATACCAGCAAGACCGTAGATCTTAGAAAATGTTCTGGCTACTATGACATTCCTGCCTTCCTTAACCAGTGAAACCATTGAAGGGTAATTGGCCTCATCTATATAATTGTGATAAACCTCATCGGCAAAAACAATGGTACGCTTGGATGCTTCCCTGCAGAAAGACTTCATATCATCAGCGGGAAGTAGCGTCCCGGTAGGATTATTAGGATTACAGACAAAGACCAAACCAGTGTGAGATGAAATCCGTTTTTCAATTTCCGTCAGATCGTAAGTTAAATTTTCATCCAGCGGAACACTGTTTATGTATCCTCCGAATTTCGCTGCATAGGTTAACAATGATTTATACGTTGGGGCGCATGCGATGACTTCCTTTCCATTGGAGGCATAAGTGAGTCCTGCTGCATTCAATCCTTCTCTCGAACCAGCTGTCACAACAATATGATCGGCTGATACCCCTTCTTTCTCAGCGATCATGGCTTGTAATTCACTGATACGCTGAAAGGGATAGATGTACCCCTCGTCAAAACCTTTGATCATAGCTTCCCTCATCGCTTTAGAAGGTCCAAATGGATTTTCATTGTAACACAGCCTTGCAGGACTTCCATTCATCGCCATGTCATCAATCTTGCGATCCCAGGTGTCGAGGTATTTCCAGGATTGCAATAAGGTGGCTCCGCTAAGTATTCCTGTCCATTTGAGCATATTTCTTCTATCCATCTGAGTTTTCATAGTACCGGGGTATTTATTTAATCATTGTGCTTACAAGTTATGAATATAGATTCTATTTTCCTAAACAGCAATTCGTTGTTAAGCTTTCCTTGGTTTATATTTACTGGCTCACAATAATTGACTTATGAAACGCTCACAAATCATCGTTTTTATTTTACTGCTTTTTTGTTCTTTCAATGCCATCGGTCAGTCATCGACTGATCCAAGGATATACGATATCATTGATGCTGTTTCAGCTGATCGCCTGGAGACAGACATCAATAAGTTAGCTGATTTCGGGACACGACACACCTTGTCAGATACAACTTCTGATACCAGAGGAATAGGGGCAGCACGAAGGTGGATTAAAGCAGAATTTGATAAGATCTCTGCATCCTGCGATGGATGCCTGGAAGTGTTTTATCAAAATAATTTGATCGAAGAAGGAGCAAACAGGAGGATCCCATTCGATGTGGATGTGGTGAATGTAGTGGCCATTCAACGTGGGACGACTCGCCCTAATGATTTCATCATCATGTCAGGTGATATAGATTCAAGGATATCTGATCCTAATAATTATACCGATGAGTCACCCGGAGCTAATGACAATGCCTCAGGAATGGCTGGAACCATAGAAG
>JABDLO010000354.1 GCA_013002995.1 Saprospiraceae bacterium
TAAGGTAGACAGCAAGTCTTGCTCTTCTTTCTTTATCATCATCAGATTCATTATCGAATTGTGATACTGTTTCTTTTATAATGGAAAGTGTGGGTTCTGTTAATCGACCCTGGGCCAATACCAGATTCAGACGATCCAGTAATATGTGGAGTTCGTCGTCATCGGTTAACAAGACTTCGGTTGAAAAGTCCAACATAGCAATCTCATCCTGATAGGTTGAGTCTGGTTCACCACTGTATATATCCCATGCTTCTACCGGGTATCCTCTTATAACCCATAAGTATACGCCATTGAGCCACCCTGATATGGTCTGGGAATCGGTGATCTGAAACTCAGGTGCTACAAGGTCGGCTTCTTCAACAGGTCCCAAGGGTTGATAATCGGGTTGAAAAAAATTGAATACACTGGGTGATGAAAGAGGTTTCTGACCTACATTTTCTTCCACGGAATACATTACATTTCTGTAATTCCCGCTTAAGGTACTTGCGTTAAATGCCTTATTGATCTGAAAATACCGGACAAATGGTTCTCTCAACATACCAAATGCTATCTCATTTCCGGAATCACAGCTATTGGCAATTGGATCCAGGAGAATTGCTCTGATGACAGCCTTCATATCACCACGTACCCCATTTCCATTGTCGTTAAATGCCTGGGCAACGCGATCTATGTATTCAGGTGGTGGATTGGAAGTAACCAATCTCTGAATCAATAGCTTGCCAATGAATGGACCTACATTAGGATGATTGAAAAGATTATCTAAAGCATCAGAAATGTCAGCATCTCCATCTACTGGTTGCCTGTCCGGGATCTGAAAATTATTAAGGAGGTTTTTTACTCCAGGTTCATGACCACTGTCAAACATGAGCATATCAGGCACATAACTGGTGTCAGATTGTCGGTACATAGGAAACATTGAGGCATCTCCATAAGTCAGTCCCGTAAATACTTTTGAGAATTCTGCAATATCCACATTGTCATAAGTAGGAATTCTTTCTCCTTGTGGATCTAACATATAGGTTCCGTCATTATTTAATTCATACAATCCTATGGTGAATAACTGCATGATCTCTCTTGCATAATTTTCATCTGGAAATTGATTTTCAGATAGATCTGTTTTTGGATTATTAACGAAAGTAAGGTAGACTCCCATGGTAGCACTATAAGTTACTGCCTGTAGAAGATCCCTGTAATTTCCGAAAGCGTGCGTCAATAAAATATCGTAGTAGTCACTCAGTGCATGGGGATTACCTCCAAATTGTGAATTCTCCGATACAACAAGAATCTCACTCAAGGCCAATGCAACCCTCTGGCGTAATTGATCATCAGAAGTCATATGGTATTGCCACCATGCATATTCCCAGAAGAGCCAGCTTGAACTGCCGTCGTAGGTTCCTGTTTCATTATATACAAATTCATAGTAGTCCCGGACCTGTTGCAAAAGTGTAAAGGGCATTGGCTTAGCCAATTGGTCTTCTATCCAATCTTCTTTTCCCATTGACATAACCTGATTGATGTTATCGAGGTTGTACCCAAGAGTTGCCTGAGCTAGAAATCTGGATGCTGCATTGTCATTGGGTAGAAATCCACTCTGGTCAAATACATTCTCAGGATCACTTAATGGATCACTTGATGTAATTTGAGTTGGCATATTTCCTCCGAATCCTATCACAATGGTATCCGGTTGTGCCTGGGCTACCAATGCCAGAATACACAATGACAATACATTCATCATTCTATTAGAAATAATTCTTAGCATGATGATTTATTTTTTATCAATTTTCTCTTTTAGAGATTCGATTTCTTTTTTCAATGTTTGATTTTCTTCGGCAAGCTTTATTGTATACTGCCAGAGCCACTCAACTTGTTCGAGGATGCGTGAATCCATTGATTGAAGTTCGTAACCATTCTTAACCAATTCAGATGCTGAGGGCATGTTGTATAGATGAGAATTGGTTTCGATGGATGATTTCACCGCTTGTAGGGTAGGGGTATTGGCAAAAGCATGATCAGACCATTCATTAGTGGTCTTAACTGCTACCTTAACCTTTTCCGTAAGGACTCCATTCTGAACATAAAGATTATATGGACCGGGTGTGGAGATAATGGAAGTATCTCCAATTACAACCTTACCACTTGTTTTGAGCATTAAGATGTCCTGGCTGGAACATATTGTAACGGATCCTAAAAAGAAACAAATGAATAACAATTGACGCATGAGTATTCTAGATTTTAGATGGCATGATCAGGCATACCATATCATGATATAATAATTTCAATACTATTGGGAAACAGGCATTTGCCTTAAGAAGGAGATTCAACGATTAGTAGGAGTCAATAATCCTACCATGTCAATATACACATAGCAAAAATCTAAAATGTTTTCTGAATAGATTCAGGGTTTACCATGAATTGTTAAACAGCTTACTATTTAATTCTGGTTATAATATTTCATTTATCACTTTTTGGGGCGATTTTACTTCAATTTGAAAAAACAAAGAGACTGGGACTTCGGTATGGGTGCTTCGTGTGGTGGGATATGATAACTAACCAAGTGAAGACATAACCTCTTTCAACTTCTGATTAATTACTGGATCAAGTGCTGAATGTCCTGCTTCAAGGATATGGAGTTTAGAGTTAATCATTTCTTCATGAAGCCTGTAAGCATTATCAACCGGACAGAGTTGATCATGAGAACCGTGAATGATGTCTATCGGAATGCCTTCAATTAGTTTTAGGTTGTTCCATATGAATTGATCTTCAATGAAGAACTTGTTATGTGCATAATGGGCTAATAGGATCGCATGAGGGAAGTAATCCCTCTGATAAATATCCAATTCTAATCGATCTATTGGGATTGATGGGAAATTTAAAACCGCTCCATATAATTCCAACTCAAACGCATACTTAACCTGCTCTTTCTTTGTTCCATCCCTCATCTTACTCAGGTAGTAACCGATAGGATCATCTTGATGATCCATGGGTACCAGATCTAAAGCTCGTTTTCTTGCTATTACTATCTGCTCCGGGAGGTTGGGTTCATCAAATATATCTATGGTGTCATGTGCAGCTGAAAAGATTCCTCGTAATACCATTCTTTTAACTCGATCAGGAGACTTCATTGCATAAAGCAATGCTAAGGTGCTCCCCCATGAACCTCCGAATAAACACACCTCTGATAAATCAAAATGATCTAATATTGTATCAATATCATTAATCAGATCCTGAGTTGTATTATGTTCCACTGAAGCATATGGCGTACTCTGACCACAACCTCTCTGATCATACAATATGACAAAGTGCTTGTCCGGGTTGAAAAAACGTGAATCTTGTTTGAAGAA
Organism: Saprospiraceae bacterium; assembly: GCA_013002995.1. Taxonomy (GTDB): domain Bacteria; phylum Bacteroidota; class Bacteroidia; order Chitinophagales; family Saprospiraceae; genus JABDLO01. The sequence goes on from JABDLO010000354.1 coordinate 3,342, forward strand.
ACCATAACCAGGGCCTCCATGAATAAATAATATGGGATAACCTTCCTTGCTTCCTAATGTATTAATATGTAGTTGATGACCGTTATCAACATTGATAAAGATTGGAGTTTCATTCATTGATATACTCTTTTATTTTTTTTGCTGCTCCTATTGGAGACAACTTAGAAGTATCTAATTTTAAAATATCGAATTCTTTAATTTCTTTTTCACCTGAAATCATCCGATAATTTTTTTCGGATTGTATCAGTGATTGTTCTGACAATTCAAGATCTCGCTTGGAAGGTTTGTGAATTAGCCTGAATTCGTCTCGATTGCGTTGAAGCCTTACATCAAGAGGAGCGTTGAGTTCAATAAAATAGGATGAAGTATCAGGGCCGAAGGCATTGAGAATCTCCATGATATATTCTTTGTCCTCTGCTTCATTAAAAGCCCAGACGATTGTGAATATCATGCCGGGTAGATCACTCTGTGCTACTTCTTTAAAAATTTCAAATCGTATGGCTTTATCTAATCTTTCAAATTCCGGAGTTCCAAATTCAAAAAATTTTCTTACTAACTCAATGGTCATATGATTATGTAATAACTTGAGCCCTGTAGCTTTTTCCAGTTCCATTCCGATGGTCATTTTCCCCGATGCAGGAGGACCACATATGATGACGAGTTTCATGAATGATTACTTATTTCCAATTTATACTTACTTCTTGAGAAATTAAATCACGAGAATTTCCTCCTACCATGATGTCATAAGCTCCTGATTCTACTATGTATTTTCCTTGATTATTATAGAATCCAAGTTCCTCTCTTCCAAGTTTGAAAATCAGTTTAACCATTTCACCGGGTTGAAGTGCAACTTTAGAAAAGCCTTTTAATTCTTTCACAGGCCTTGTCACAGAGGCTGTTTTATCACGGATGTAAACTTGTGCTACTTCTTCACCTTCCAAAGACCCTGTATTGGTTAAATTAACACTCACTTCTACACCATCATCAGTTACCTTTGTTTGTAATTCACTATACTCGAATGAAGTATAACTTAATCCATATCCAAATGGATAAAGAGGAGAGTTAGGAACATCAATATATTGTGACCAGAAAACAATAGGTTGTGGAAATGGTCTACCGGAACTTTTATGATTGTAGTAAATAGGAACTTGTCCTACATTTCTAGGGAAGGTCATAGGAAGCTTTCCTGAAGGATTATAATCTCCGTAAAGAATGGAAGCTACTGCATGACCAGTCTGAGTTCCTAATTGCCATGCTTCGACAATTGCTGTGATATTTTCATCTGCCCATTCAATAGCCAGAGGACGCCCATTATTCAAAACCAAAACAACATTTTTATTTGCTTCGTAAACTTCTTTTAAAAACTCCTCTTGTAAGCCGGGTAACGAAAGGTCAGTTATAGATCTGCCTTCACCACTTTGAAAACCATGTTCTCCCAGCACCATGACAACAACATCAGCCTCCGCAGCAGCAGCAACTGCTTCCTCTAAACCTGTTCTATCTGAATCATTGACCCTAATGGGTTGTAAGAATGATTCTTGTCCCTTGTAGGCCATTGGACCTTGCATGTACCTAAGTTCATTACCTGTGTATTCCTGCATACCTTCTAAAACTGAAATTGCTGTTTGATCAATGCTTGCTAGCCTCCAACTGCCTAGTGGGCTATTTTTGCTTTCGGCAAGTTGGCCAAGGAGCAGGACTTTTTGTCCGGACTTTTTCAATGGGAGTAAACTATCTTCATTTTTGAGGAGGACTATGGATTTTTTAGCCATTTCGAGTGCTCCCTCCATGATCTCATCACTTCCTGTAACTGCCTGTTCTCTTTCTACATTACAATATCGGTATGGGTCATCGAAAAGGCCTAAATTAAATTTCATTTTAAGTATCCTTCTCACTGCATCATCCACAACTTCAACAGGTACCTTTCCTTCCTCTACCAGTTTGACCAGATGATCTACATAAACATAGGATTCCATATCAACATCAGATCCTGCTTTAGATGCAATCTCAGCTGCATGAGCACGATCCCTTGCATATCCATGTACTACGAGCTCCCTGATGGAAGCCCAATCTGAAAGTACAACCCCCTCAAAACCCCAATCAACTTTCAGTATATCCCTTTGTAACCATGAATCTCCGGTTGCCGGGACTCCGTTCAATTCGTTAAATGCATTCATGATGGAAGATAC
>JABDLO010000374.1 GCA_013002995.1 Saprospiraceae bacterium
CGACTATACCCGCTATGGTGATGTTACAGAGTTGTTAAGCTCATCTGACAATAAGTATATAATCGCAAATGCTGGTGATGAGGTGACTATTCATTTTGATGCTGCTCAGTTACCCGATCTTCCTGAAGGTTGGGAACGAGATTTCCTTATTTATAGTGTAGGCTGGGTTAAAGATGGTGACTTAAATACTGCTTTTGGACAAACAGTAAATCCATTACCTTTTCATGATATGAGCAGTTATCCATATGGATCCTCCGAATTCTATCCTAAAGATAAGGACTATATGGATTACATGAATAAATACAATAAACGTAGAGTAGATACAAGAGAATTTCATAGAGCTATAATAGACTCAGAATAGGTCTTTACTTCGTCTATTCTTGATCTAATTATTCCCAAGGTAATGTAAAAATAAAAGGAGTCGTAATCATTAATTACGACTCCACAATATGATTATTAAGCTTCCCTGAATTTAAATGACAAGCTTAGTTTAGTTCTATAGGCTACCACTGTGCCATTTTCAATTTTTACGTCCTGAGACATTACTTCCGCAACACGTAAATCCTCCAATGTTTTGCCTGCTCTTTCTACAGCACTTTTCGCTGCCTCTTCCCATGATACTTCGCTGGTTCCTATTACTTCAATGACTTTGTATATACTCATAACTAATCCTCCTTAGTTTAATTTATAAAACTGTCAGCAAATTTACTTTACCTCTGACAGGTAGGCACTTGCCTAAAACTTCCTCCTTATTTTAGTTAAAAATCCTGTGAAATGCAACCTTAAAATGTATATGATCAACCGGATCCCGGTCAAGTGATAGATGCTTGACTTACTGGAGTTTATTCCTTAATTCTTGAATAAAAAAGATAAGCCATTATATTTGACCTTGATAATACCTAAACTTTTATATGAAGGTAAAATTCTATGGTACCAGAGGCTCTCTTCCGGTATGTGAACCAGGATTTCAGGAATTTGGGGGCAATACAACTTGTTTACAAATCAGATTTGAAGACACAGGTCGAATAGGAATCATAGATGCAGGTACCGGAATTAGAAAACTTGGAAGGGATTTAAAAGCTGCAGGTCATTTTCAGGAGGAGATTGTAATCGGATTTTCTCACTTCCATTGGGACCATATTCAAGGATTTCCATTTTTCGGACCTGCTTTTGATAATAATCAGCGACTTAGGCTGATAGCCTTAGGCAAAGGCCGGGAGATTAGTAATCTTCAAGATATCTTCACTTTCCAGATGCAAGGCGCTTTTTTTCCCGTGCAATTGGATAATATGGGAGCTGAGATGATATTCTTCCAACCCAATCTGAATACCTATGAATTGCGGGGTACTAAAACATCAGCTATACGGCATAATCACCCGGGAGGGGCTTACACCTATAGAGTTGAGAGATATGGGAAAACCTTCGCATTTTGTACAGATATCGAACATGGGAAAGGAATAGACCAAAATGTCGTTGATTTCTGTAAAGGGGTTGATCTACTTATTCATGACGCACAATTTACCAAAGAAGAATTGGAAAAAAAGAGGGGCTGGGGGCATAGTAGTTATGATCAAGCCATTCAGGTTGCTGAAATGTGTGGCGCGAAGCAACTTGTAATGACCCATCATGATCCCGATCATGATGATGTATTTCTTAAGAAAATAGAGAAATATTGCCAGGACCGCTTCAAAGACTGTGTTCTTGCTCGTGAAGGCATGGAAGTCCAGGTATAATCAATGACACAGGTCAAATATGTACATACCAACATTGTTGCTCAAGATTGGAAAAGCCTCTCAAAATTCTATCAAATTGTATTTCATTGCATTCCGGTACCTCCTGAAAGAAAACAATCGGGTAAATGGCTGGAGAAAGGTACAGGTGTAACGAATGCTTCATTGAAGGGCATTCACTTACGCCTTCCTGGTCATGGTGATTCAGGCCCTACCCTTGAAATCTATGCATATGAGGAGATGGTAAAAACCTCAACACGAACCCCAAATAAAATGGGACTGGGTCATCTAGCATTTGAAGTACAAGAAGTAAAATCTACATTGGACCTGATAGTCGCAAATGGGGGACGTTCAATTGGCAAGATCTCTGAACACATTATTGATGGTGTGGGCCGAATAGAATTCGTATATGCTGCAGATCCTGAAGGTAATATCTTAGAAATTCAGAGGTGGAAATAGCACTTATTCCTTAAAATAGCCTTAAAATAGATAAATGACTTGGACTTAATATATAGAAGCATACATATCAACTCAATCTCCCCATGACAGTTGAATTCAATATAGATGATCGGAATAGTATGTTAATAGCAATAATAGCTGGAAACTATGATTTTGAAAAAGTGGGGAAAGTTATAAATATGGCTCTTGAAAGATGCTTGGAAAAGGATCTACATAGAGCATTGATTGACATGGCACAAATTAAACAGGCTGATAGCCTTGCCGTAGAAAAACTTATATTTAGCAGAGAGATGTTTACAAGATGGGGTAGTAAAGTGAAGATGTGCCTCGTTTACGATCATAAACTGGAACCTGAATTTCAGGATAAGATGAAAGAAGGTCCGGATGGCTGGTGTATGATCACAGCCAATAAAAACCAGTCAGTATTCTGGTTACTCGCTCATTAATCCAATTGTAATATTATGACTACAAAATCAAAGAAAGTAACTGGAATCGGCGGAATATTCTTTAAATGTAAGGACCCCGATAAAATGAAGGACTGGTACAATGAAAACCTGGGGCTATCCACCAATGAATATGGATCCCTATTTGAATTTAGAAGTACTGATGACCCTGATAAGAAAGGCTACTTGCAATGGAGCCCATTTACAGACAAAACTAAATATTTCGAACCTTCAAAAAAGGAATTTATGATCAACTATCGAGTTGAAAACTTGGTAAAATTGATTGAAGGACTGAGAAAAGAAGGAGTAGAAATTGTTGGTGAAATTGAGGAGTATGAGTATGGTAAGTTTGCCTGGATAATCGATCCCGAAGGAAATAAGCTGGAACTATGGGAGCCAGTTGATTCAGTTTTTACTGATCAGTACGAGGGAAAGACCACCCACTAAATCATTCTGCCTTTTTTAGAATCGCAAACAAATCAAGGCTAGAGTCTGCATCCTCAGAAAGCAGATAGTCTTCATGCGAAATTGAAGCTACCAAACTGTCATCAGAGGATTCCAACTTGTTTCGATTCATTCGATTCAAAATTTCATATGGGATCTTCAAAAAAGCTGCAGGTAATCTATACTGCAATCTCAAAATATCCCATCTTGTGATTCTCTCAACAGATTGTTTATTTTTTTGATAATATTCCCAGACCTTATCATTCCCGGTAACCCCTTTCATGTCAACTTCATCAAACATCTTCCGAGCCAACAATTTCAGCTGCTCAGCTGTGTATTCCCGAATATGCCATGGATTTCTGGAAAGAGACATTTTAATATTGGGAGTTGTAATTAGGGCAGTTCCTCCAGGTTTCAGGACACGATAAATTTCATCTAGAAAATGTCGGTCATCCTTAATATGTTCAATCAC
>JABDLO010000380.1 GCA_013002995.1 Saprospiraceae bacterium
GATTTTATGGAGAAGAAGGGGATCATGAAGAAGCTGTTACAATTCTTCGAAAAATAGCACGTTTACCTATTTCTTTGATTTTTAATCTCACTAAGCATAATAAACTAGGAGAGGCTTTTGAAAAAGAAAACCAACCATTCCATTATGATTTTTATTTCAAAGGACACCCTCATCAACCTTTTATTACACCCACCAAGGATAAGCCATTAATATACAATCTATTAGGTGACATTGAAGAGCCGGAAAGTATCATCCTTACTCATAAAGATCTATTCGATTACCTGGAATCCATATTCACTGGCAACAGCATGGCACCTGAATTGAGAAAATTGATCCAGGATACTGATTTCTTTATTTTTCTTGGATTGCCTTTTGAAAAATGGTACATGCAACTGCTGCTCAGAGTACTATATCACATCTCTTCGAGATTGGAGAAAATTGAGCAATTTGCCAGCCTGCCTGAATCAAAGGATTTAAATAATATTTTTGAAGATGAATTCAAGATCCAATTTATGCCTGATGATGGGATGACATTTATGGATGGATTATTTACACTATTTGAGAAGGAAAGCATGCTCAAGGCTGTGAAAGAAGAAGGAGATCAAATTGATGTGATCTCAATACTTGATCAGGCTAAGGAAGCTTTTTCCAGGGATAAGATGAATAGAGGATTTAAAGCAATTGAACCTATCCTCCAATCCAACACACCAATGACTTCAGAGGTTTTAAATAAATTCCTTGCTGCAAAGAATTATTTCTATGACCTGGAGAAGAAAGAAATGGATTCAATTGCTACAACGGAAGATAGGGTTGAAATGAGAAAGGTAGTAATGAATCTAATTTCAATGGTTGATGATATCAAAGCCTTATTTTCATGATGATGTTCCAATCAAAAAAAAGAAGATATCCTGGCACCAAGCCATTCACCAGAGATCAGGCTTCTCTTTTCTTTGGAAGAACGGAGGATATCAAAAGGCTTAATGAGCTCATTGCTCTTGAATCTGTTGTTGTTGTTTATGGAAAATCAGGATATGGGAAGAGTTCTTTGGTAAATGCAGGTTTGTTACCCCAGTTAGAATCAAATTCTAAAAACTTATGCCTGATGCCGAGGCTTAACGCCTGGAAGGATGCAGAATCTATTTCACCACTTCAGAAGACACGAGAATCGATCAAAGAACTATCCAAGGATTACACCATCCTTGATAAAGTATTGGAAGATGATGATACCCTATGGCGTAAATTAAAGGCATTTCAGTTGTCTCACCCTAAGAAAAGGCTACACCTGTTCTTTGATCAATTTGAGGAATTGTTCACTTATCCGGCTTCTCAGATCAATGATTTTAAAAAACAGATTGCAGAATTGGTCAGAAGACAGATTCCTAGAAGATATGAAAGAGCTCTTGATGTGAAAGGTGCTGATGGAAATGAGGTTCTTACGTATGAAGAAGAAGATCGGCTATATAACAATCTAAACCTTAGGATAGTCTTCATCATTAGATCTGACAAGATGCATTTATTGGATCAATTGTCCGATTACTTACCTAAGATTCTGAGAAACAATTATGAAATAAGAGCGCTTTCTAAAAGGTCAGCAACAGAAGCTCTGGTAGCTCCAGCATTGCTTAAAGGATCAGATTTTATTACTCCACCATTCAGATATGACAAGAGTGCTCAGGAAAAGGTTCTTGATTTTCTGGAAGATGATAGTTCAGGTCTGGTAGAAGCCATACAACTTCAGATTCTGGCTACCAGCTTTGAAGATAAGGTTCATAAGGATCAAATAGAACTATTGGATTCTGACAACATTGGTAATCTGGAATCGATTGTTAAGAATTATTATAATGATAGGCTGAGATCAATTGGAAATTATGAAGAGATAGCGTTGGCCTCTAAGATGATCGAAGAAGGGCTTGTAGATAAAGAAAGACATCAACGATTGACTCTGCATGAAGGCCAGATTAAGTCCATATATGAAGTGGATGAAATGTTACTCAATAAACTCGTTGAAAATCACTTGTTGAGAAGACAACCTGATTCCCGATCTGGTTACAACTATGAGCTCAGCCATGACACATTGATTGCTCCGGTGCTTGCTGCAAGAACCATTCGGGTACAAAAGGAAGCTGAAGAAGAACACTTAAACACTCAGAAACAACTTGCAAAGGAAAAAGGTAGAAGACGGAAGGCTACCTTTATTGCTGTATTGGCTATCCTTGCGAGCATTCTTGCGGGTTACTATGCTTATAAAGCTGCTAAGCAAGAAAAAACAATATTAGCACAAAAAACAGAAAACGAGGCCCAACAAATAATCAATGAGAATCAGGAATTAGAAAATGTAAAACAAAAACGAGAAAATGAGGCTATGGTGGTTAGCCTGGAGATAGAAAAATCTAAAACAGATTCTTTATTATCAGTTGCTAAAGTAGCAGAGTACCAGGCTCAACAAGCATTGAGGTCTGCTCAGGTTGCTTTGTCAAAAGCTCGAATTGCTGAAATAGAAGCCTTAAATGCAAAAGAAAAATTCGCAAGCGAAGTTAAAAAGGGGACAGAATTGGAAGAGGTTATAAGTGGTAATAATCCCTATGCAGTTGATTTTTTGACAGAAGAAGGAGATAGGCAGCTTGCCAATAATAATTATCAGAATGCATTGACCTATTATGCTACTGCAAAGTTCGTTTTAGAACCAGATACAATAAACAATCAATTGACCTATCAAAAGATTCTTGAAAGAATTCAGATTTCTTCCTTGATGTCAGAAATTGAAAGTTTATTCAAGTCGGGTTTTTTTACTTTATGTTCTGACAAAATCAAGGAAATAGATTCAATGGATATTTCAGATCGGATGTTCGAACGCATTGATGCAAGCTTAATCAATCGAGTAACTCAGATGGACACATCAGAAAACGAATGGTCAAAGGCCTTAGTTAATGGTATAAACCAATATGGAAATGTAGAAGCTATAGAATATATGAATATCGGTTCACCATCCAAACCTTCGAAATTTGTTTCATTGCCTTACATGGGGACAGAAAGGGTGGAGAATCTAATAAAATTATCCATTACAACAAGCATGAAAGAGTTGTACCTGAAATCAATACCTACAACGGTAGATTCATTGGAAATATCTCACTCAGGAATTGTTAATATTCCCCCGATTGATTATTCAAACAGTTATTTATCTTATTTAAAAATTAGTGATTGTCTAAACCTCAAAGCAGTCGGAGAAGAGATCTTGAATTATGACTTATTGGAAAGCCTTGTTATTACGGGCAATCCAAATATTGAGAGGGTCACTTTTGACATTTCAGAGTTGAATGAAATAAAACATCTGGAACTTTCCGATAACCCTAATTTGACCTTCATTCCATATTTCTTATGTGATTATTCTAATCCCAATAAGGTGGAAACATTAATCATGAAAAATATGGAACTGAATGATGAGACGATCTTAATGGGATCGTCTGAGCTCACAAAAGAGAATATACTTAATGTTGAATTCGGAGATGTAATGGGGGATTTAATAAAATTAAGAAACCTCGAAATAGACAATGTATTCTTTGATGATTTAATTGAACATCAATTTGATTTTATATATTACCCTTATCTTGAAAGGCTCCGATTGGCCAATCTTAATAGTACAAAGTATATCCCCTCCATTTCTACATTGGAAAATCTTAAAGAATTATCTATTGAGAATTTACCAATAAATAATGACCTTACAGGTGAGATATCTAGCCTCACCGGGTTAACTAAATTGGTCTTATCAGATCTGAATAATTTACCAAAGTGGAGTGATCTTTCGTCCCTTGTTAACCTCAGGCACCTTACTTTAAAAAGAATTCCCAATGTTATCAATATTGGAAATGTAATTAAATCATTACCCAATCTTGAATACCTGGAGTTGGATGGTATCAATGTTGATGAGGAGTTGGATTTGACGGTTAATACCCTCAATCAATTGAAGGTGTTAAAAATTAATAATTGTAACATCAATAACTTAGAGATAGATCCATTAATATTATCCAGTCTTGAAGAGCTTGAAATGGTGGGACTGAGAGATATGTATAAAAGATCTTCAGCATTTGATTCTATAGGACTCTTAAATAACCTTCAAAAGTTGAAAATTACTACACATGATCCCCAATTCATTAATAACATGACCAATCTCAAGGAATTGGATATTGAATTTTCACCTTTGGGTTTCAACAGAATGTCTGGTAATGAGATCCCAGAGATATTTAGAAAGGAATTAAACATTACTAATTTATATATTCGAGATGCGTACATAACAGAGTTACCCAATTCCTTATCAGAGGTTCAATCACTTGAATCAATAACTCTTCACGGAACTACTATTAAGTCCATTAATGAATTGGCACGATTACCCAACTTAAAGGAAATAATTCTTATAAATAATTCCAGTTTGAGAACATTGCCTGGTGGATTAAGGTCTAATACCAACCTAGAAAGAATTATCTTTTACAACACTAATCTGGATAACTTTAATCAAGTTAAATCAGAGTTCAGTAATATTGAATTTTTAAAGGTTAATAGCATTGAAAAGATAAGGAGCTTAATTAAAAATTAAAACTCCTTTGGTATAATTTCCTTCACCACCGCATCAATAGTGGAGTCATTATATAAGCGAATGTTAATCCTAAACCAATTCTGATCAATAAGTCCACAGTTTGACTCAATGATGCATTCAACATTTGATAAAGTATGGCTTGTGTAATGATAAAGACAGCTATAAATATAAACCAATACCGCCTGGATCTTATTTTACTTCTATTATTCATCGTTCACAACAAATGTAATCATGCCTTCCAAGAAAGTAAACTTTACCAATAAAAATGGATATCAACTCTCTGCAAAACTTGACATGCCATTAGATCAGCATCCGGTGGCTTATGCATTATTTGCACATGTATTCACCGGAAATAAAAATCTCATTGCATCCAAACATATCAGCAGGGCTCTGACTCTCAATGGTATTGCTGTATTGCGGTTTGATTTTACAGGATTAGGTGATAGTGAAGGAGAATTTGCCGATACCAATTTTAGCTCTAATGTCGATGATTTAATTGCAGCATGTGAGTTTCTGACTGAACATTACGAGTCTCCTGAAATAATTGTAGGTCATTCCCTGGGTGGAGCAGCATCCATATTTGCAGCCTCTCAGATTGAATCTGTGAAGGCTGTTGCAACCATTGGAGCTCCTGCAGAACCTGAACACGTAACACATTTGCTGGAGAATAGCCTGGAGGAAATAGAACGCACTGGCATGGCTAAGGTGAACATTGGGGGGCGACATTTTACAATTAAAAAACATTTTCTGGAAGACCTTCGAAATAAAGATATGTATGGCATCATCTCCAATCTGAAGAAAGCATTACTCGTCCTCCATTCACCTCAGGATGAAATTGTAGAGATTGAAAATGCAGCCAAAATATATCATGCAGCCTTTCACCCTAAAAGCTTCATTACCCTCGATGGTGCCAATCACATGTTGACCAATAAAAACGATGCCTATTATACAGGTAACGTTATTTCATCTTGGGTTAAAAGATACATTGATGTAGAAGAAAAATCTAAGTTATACACCCACAAGGATGTAGTCGCAAAACTCGGGAGTACAGGCTATACTACAGATATACTGGCAGGTAGACATGGACTGATAGCTGATGAATCAGAAGACCTTGGAGGCTTCGATTTTGGGCCTTCACCTTACGAGTACCTCAATGCTGCTTTGGGCGCTTGTACAGCTATGACATTACAGATGTATGCCAGGAGGAAAAAGTGGGACTTGAAAGAGGTGAAAGTACATCTGGAGTTTACCAGGTCTTATCGTGAAGACTGTGCACATTGCGATGAAAAAGACCGCAGATTAGAGACATTCAAAAGAGAAATAGAAATTGTCGGTAACCTGGATGATGCTCAGTTAAATAGATTGATGGAGATAGCAGATAGATGCCCTGTACATCGTACACTGGAAGCCAATTCAACGATTGAAACCAGGTTGTTGTTACCGCAAGATCAGTGATTCACCCTTAAGACTGGCTATATTGTCAAGGCGAATGGTGCTTTCGTCATCTAACAACAGATATTCTTCCTTTTCCTGCGTGTAGATATCTTTTATAAAATGAACCGTTGTTTTACTTTCAGGTTTAACAATTGACAATGGCGTTTTCTTCATGGCATGTAAAACCAATTCATCATAAAAGTTACAATCAATAGGAACATAATCATCAACAGGATCTTGAATGGCTAATTTCAGATGTGCGAGGTGATGATTTCCATGCCATGCATACATAGCAATAAGTTGGCCTAGAGTAATCTCCTTATTGGTTTCAGGATGGATAAACGAACGATTCAACTCATCTTCAGTCAAACTTCTGATTACCCTTCCCAATCGCCTCTGGATGATCTTTAACTCTTCAACTATTTCACAGATAGGGGTATGTAGTCCATCACTGAGTACTGCCCAATCACTCTCATTGTAAGCTTTAATAATTGGTCGGTCTTCTGTAAGGGTCCACTTAAACCGTATATAACTATGTGAATGGCTGTCCGTTATGTGAAACAAAAGTTGTCGTACGTTCCAGGATCCTTTGCGATATTTATTACCGTATTGCTCATCAGGAAGTCCCAGACACAAATCAGAAATTTTTCCGGGAAGAGATTCAATTTCCTTTATATAAAGGACTACATTGTTAATGGTTACAACTTCCGGAAATTGGAAATCGCCGATTGGATATCTTCTGGTATATAAGTCTTGTTTCACGATGTCAAAAATTTAAATTTCAGTTCCTTTTAATGCATTTGCAATAGCAGAATCTATAGCCTTCTGGGCGAGTGGGCGAGTGTATTCATTTAGTGTCTCCATAGCT
>JABDLO010000384.1 GCA_013002995.1 Saprospiraceae bacterium
ATTATGGGTAATCTCATTTAAATAAAATACTTTTTTCGTCAGGAATAGTATGGCCAAACAGAAGATGATATTTATTATGTAATCACCAACGGAAGGAAATAAAAGACTTGTTTCATTAGTAAGATTAAATATTCCAACATCAATCCAGTCTTTGGTCAAATAAAAGCCTAATCTCATCAGTATTAAAACTAAAATTGGAACAGTAACGCCGGATAAGCTCGATATACCACCTATGTAAGAAGATGCAAACAAAATAAAGCAAACGAACATAAAAAGTACCAGCCATCTTTGATACCAATGATCTGCAAGTTCATACTTAACCGGATGTTGTTGATTACCTATTGAAATCATTCCTTCCTGATCATCTATGGTTGACAATTTGATCTTATAGGTAAGATTAAGCGACTTAATTATGTTTTGATTGATCAGGGAATCCTTTTGATCGAAAAGGTTTATGTAAATGACACCTGATTCCAGATATTCTACATAATTAAAAGCATTATTGACAGAAGGAACTTCTTCGCTGAAATTCCATTTAGAAGGAATGTTATTCTCAATTTTTACATAATTTAAATAAGGATGTTCAGCATACTCTTCCGCAAAATCAGACTTTTTTAATTGTGATTTATAAATAGAAATGACATTATTTACCTCTGTGGACACTTGTCGGTCAATATTATTAGTATCTGACCTCCATTCAGCCAAATACCATAATCCTCCTGCGATAAATAAAAAGAGGAAGACAGGAACCCATCTGATGAGAATTACATTTTTATCTTTAGTACTCAATACAAAGGTATTATTGTGCTAAATTAACAATATCATATTAAATTATATTATAATATATATAATGATGTTATTTCGCATACCGCTCTGTCGCACTATATTCATATAGTGAGGAAAGTCCGGACAGCGTAGAGTACCATGCCATCTAACGGGTGGGGTCACGCCTCGGCGTGATACAGATAGTGTCACAGAAACTAAACTTCCATACCTCTGGTGTGGTAAAGGTGAAAACGTGAGGTAAGAGCTCACGATGTCATTCAGTAATGAGTGACATGGATAAACCTCATGGGCTGAAATGCCATGTACACTTTGGACCGCATTGCGGATAAGGTTACTCGCTTAATCAACATGAGATGATCCAAAGGGGGTAGGCAGAATAGAGAAATGACAGAGGTCACGCCTCGGCGAGATACAGAATCCGGCTTATAGGTATGCGATTTTTAAAACAAAAGGCATCCTCTCATCGAAAGGATGCCTTTTTATATTTTTTGATGATGGTTTATTAGTTTACTCCTGCACCGGTAAATGCTGCAAAGTCAAACATGACTGTAAATCTTAAAGTATTATCAAGCGGATTTCTTCTATTATTAGTAGGTACAAGGTAACTAAGATCAAATCCAAATACATTGTATTTTAATCCCAATCCTACAGTAAGAAATTGCCGATCACCTTTTAATGGATTCTCGTAATAGTAACCGGTCCTAACAGCAAATTGATTGTCATACCAGTATTCAGCTCCAAAAGAAACAGAAACCTCTTTCAATTCTTCAGAGAAGCCGCCTTGTGCATCACTAAAAGATCCAAAGATCCCGGAGAAAAGAGATTTTTCCCTGTAATCACCGAATCCACTATCGTCTTTGTCCCATTCTTCATTCTCAATGAAATTTCCGTCTTCATCGATTATTCCAGGTGCGATAGGGCTTGGAGTCAATAACTTATTAAAGTCGAGAGCCAAAGTTAATTTATTGAATTCATCGAAGTTCATAGTCATAGCTGCTCCAATACCCAGATTGGAAGGAAGAAAGTCTCTTATTTCACTTTCTCTTGTGTAAGTGACTTTAGATCCAATATTGGTTAATGCAACTCCGAAAGCAAATTCACCGCCAGCCGCAGTGATGTTGTTTTCTTTTCTATATGTGAATGATAGGTCTGCCGCAAAAGCATTTGCTGATGTGATTTCCTGTCCTCCTATTTCCTGACCAGTAGCTAAGTTGGAGTAAACATATTTTCCAGTTAAACCTACTGAGAAATTGTCAGTAAGTTTCCTGGCATAAGTGGCAGCAAACTCCAATTCTCTTGGTTTTCCTGCTCCAATTTCAATTCCCTGTTCGTCAGTGAAGTTAATGTCTCCAAGTGAAAAATATCTCAAGGCGAATCCCACCGTCTGAAGGTCATCTATTTTTTTGTAACCTGATATGTATGCCAGATAAATATCATTTAGATTCAATTCTCTCAACCAAGGGGTATAGGTTGCAGAAATGCTCGCATCATCCTCTATGAATGCCATATTAGAAGAATTATAGTGCATGGAATTGGCATCTGGTGTAACTGCTATTCCAGCGTCTCCCATGCCTCCTCCTCTTGCATCAGGGATAATTCTTAGGAAAGGCATTGCCGTTAAGGTGGCATTAGGAACACAATCACCATTGGCATCTACCACACAGCCTTTAAAAGGGCTAAAAAACTGACCATTAACCTGAGTTAAAAAACAACTACTCAAAAGCATCACGGTCACGCTTATCGATTTAATTCGTCTCATCTTAATTATTCGGGTCTTATACAGAAAAAGGATTTAAATATGCCTGCAAATATTATAAATTTTGGTCAAGTATAATTCCTTTATAGGCGATATTTAATTCTTTATTCTATTAATTAATGATTACTAGTTTCTGATAATTACTTTCTTCAGTTACATTTAACTCTCTATCGGTCAATTTTATTTTGTATAAATAGATACCTTTTCCCAATTTATCATCAAATTCATCTCTTCCATTCCATTGAATGTCATTAACCCTGGTACCAGTATTGATTATTGACTCCTGGATGGTTTTCACCAATTTGCCAGAAAGGGTGTAGATATAAACCAGTATATCCAATTCTCCACCTTGCATCGTATGCTCAAACATGAAAGATGTATTGGTAGAAAATGGGTTAGGATAATTATAAATATTATTTATAACTGGTGAATCTTCATCAACAACTATAAATTCCAATATCTGTTCTGAAGAATTATTAGCCACATCCCAAGCCTTTACTGAAATGGTGTGTCTTCCGGGCTCTAATTCATTCATTGGAAATTTAACGATTCCGCTTTTATAGTCATCAACAGAAGCTTCATAAAAGTCATTGAGCAAAAAAGCATTTTGATTATTCCCGTCCAGAACTGCTACAAGGTCATGACCTATGCTGTTACCTGTAACATTAATGCCATTATCATCAGATAATTTTACTAATAAAACAGGATTGGGATGTGTCGTTCCTCCATAAACGAACCGTTCATCATTCATGAAAATATTGATGTCAGGGCCTATATCATCTGTTAAGCTTTCTTCTGAACTGCCTCCGATAATAATTTCATTATAAAATCCTCCACCATCACTGGTGAGATCAGATGACTCAGCATAATACGAGATTCGTCCTTGGCCTATGCTGTAATCGATGTCAATCGGTACAATAAATTCAAATGAGAATTCACCATTCTCAATGGTGGCAGCTCCTTTAAATAGAATGGATTTGTGTAATTGAAAGTTTGAAACCCTGCTCCTTGAGTCATTTCTTAATGTGGCAAGTTCAGATTCCTTATCATAGACAGTAGGGTAAATGGTACCACGATAATTTTCTAGCTTATTTCCATTCCTATCTGTAATAATTCCATTGACCTTTACTTTCATTAATGCTCCAATAGTATCCGTAGCTACTCCCACTTGCTGATCATTAATATGAGTTGTTATGATACGATTGTGCGGTATAGTAAGTTTCATAGATGGGTCACCAATTAAGGCAAATTTCCTCGCATTTATTCTAGTCGTATCTTGCCAGTTGTTGTTTTTTGCTCGCTGAATTATTTCTCCAATGGTTAAATCTGTGTTTCCACTTGACGAAAATATGGTGTCGAAAACTGAGGCAGTTAGTCTTTCATTTTCTAGAGAATATACAGCTCTGACAGTCGTCATCAGACCTATTGCCCCTCCATCTTCTTTCAAGATGGCATACTCACCTGCAGAAATTAATCCCGGGTCATCGTAACCTGTAAATGAGCATGTTGCTGTAATAATCAAAGGCATCTTATCCTCATTTTCCCAACTCAAAATGTCATTAACTTTCAATACACGTTCTTGAGCCCATCCACGCGGCCCTCCATGACCTAAATAATTGAGTACCAGTTGACCTTTAAATATATTGTCATTTATGGCTTTCGACGCGTCGGGATACCGGGCCCCTCCTGGAGTAGACTCTTGATTGTAGGCATCAAAATATACTTTCTGTTGATTAAATAATGGGTATTTATCTTTTGTATTATTAGCAATTCGCTCTGCCTGATTTAAATGGGTGTTACTATCTTCATCATCAGCCGTAAATCCTATCCTTAATCTCCAGTCTCCAAGGGTGTTTTCATCAGTTTCATATTTTATGATCTTATTGATTACTGCATTAGCTTCTTCAGGGCTTTTGGCAGGAATACGACCGACCGCAATTTCTAATTGACCACGTAAGTCATCACCCTCAAAATCACTAAGTAGTGCAAAAAAATCATCAGAAGGGAAAGATTCAATAGGGTGGAGGGATTCATTGGTTTCATATACGGGAATGAAATTATGATCAGGAAGACCTGGCACAATATTCTTATAATCATAACTTCCATCACCCAATAACAAAAGATATCGATAGTCAGGATCTCTTTCATACACCATTTTACTGAAGTCTCTGATGGATACCGGATCTCTTTTACCACCTGAATATTCATTAAATATCTGTTCAATTTCCACTGTGATTACATTGAAACCCTGATCATTTCTATGATTTTTGAGATTCATTGCAGCTTCTGAAAATTCTTCAGGGTAAATGATAACCATATCAGCTTCATTTATTCCATGCAAATTTTGATTGGCTATTTTCTTAATGAAAACAGGTGTATCTGTAACATCTTCAGGTTGAAATCCTGCATATCGCTTGAGTAGGCCATTATGATTATGTGTAAATGAAAAGGCACCAGCTCCATCAGCAGATAAATGAGCCTTAATGGCAAATGGATCTGTAATATCCCAGACCATTCCTCTGTCCAAACCTGAAATCATATATGAGGAACTTGTTTCGTCAATACTCCTTTCAT
>JABDLO010000402.1 GCA_013002995.1 Saprospiraceae bacterium
AACAATCATGAGGAACTGCATCAAGGAATGCTACAACATATTTTTTTGCTTCAGGCCTCCAATCAATAAGGTCATCGTTATAAGTTTCGTAAAATACCCTTGCATAAGATTCAGGATAGTCTGCTCCCCACCCAATACTCAGTCCATTAACTGCGGCTTTAACTAAATCATTATCCTCTGTTAATTTTTGTTCCAGTCTATATGGGTATTCATCATCTCCCCCATATCGCATATTGTTGTAACCACAGCTGGAATATATACCTGGGTAGTCTAAGTGAGAAACAACACCAGCTCGACATTCTGTAATTTCATTGCTTATTGCTAATGCAATATCTTCACAATTACCCTTTACTGCTGCGAGTTCATCTGTCATACTTCCGGTCAGGTCAAAGCTGAAAAGCACATCACCAATGTCCGGAGTTTCTACACAAGCTTTTTTTATCTCTGTCACGGATTCTCCTGGAAGAAGAGATACTTCAAAGTAATCTGGATCCAAAGTGAAATCACAACCTTCTCCATTAGCAGCCCTTGTGTTGACAGCTCGATGTTGCACTCCTTCAACGGGACCGAGGTTACCCACGACATCCTGTCCTAGTTCTTCTGCACCAACGACTTCTACACCATCTACATCAGACACTTTTGATTGGATGGCTTCATCTTTTTCACATCCCAGGACTATGAAGAATAATCCCAGAATAATTATTGATAATAACTTTTTCATTATTTTTGGTTTAAACGGTTAGTTAATTTTAATTAATCACCCCCAGTCAGATACGCCATTATCTGAGTGGGGTTTATTCATTAAGGTGGGTGCGATTGATTGTATACAACATACTTCATATTCGTTTATTTACGTACATAAGCTGTATACCCTAAGAGAGAACTTATAGAACCAATATCATAGTAGATATCAGGAAATAGTTGACATATTGATTGAAATAATCTCAGGACTGAGACCAGAATGAATTCTCATGTTATGGCTATTTGTTAAATAAGAGGATGATGTGAAAGATGATGTGAACTGATTTATGTCATATATATGTACAACTCACACATATTCAATTAATTAGGATTTTATCGATCAATGGATAATGGTTGATATGGATAGCGTAAAGTAAGGTCCTTCATCAGCAGATCTCTTATAATATATCAGGGTATGTTGCATACCACTTTTGATGGTCTTTTCCAGCATTAAAAAACTTATTTTGGATTATAACCAATACGTTAACCTGGATACTTCACCTATATACTTTTTAAGAATCGGTAAAAATCAATATGTGTATAAATCGGACTTGTGACTGGGCAAGGCAACTTAGTTCATTGGTCTGCATTTAATCTTAAACCAACTTTTAAGGTTTTTATCATTTAAGAATGGAGATACTTCATCATAAACCCGTGCATGATACTGGTTTAACCTGGCTTTCTCACTCTTAGTCATGATGTTTTCATCAATCAATCGGAGATCAATGGGATACAAGGTCACGGTCTCGAAATGTAAGAAGTTGTCATCCTTACTTTCCTGGGTGATAACCAGGTTTTCGGTGCGAATGCCATATTCATCTTTCTTGTAATAACCGGGTTCATTTGAAGTATACATACCGGGAAGGTGGGCTGTCTTACCCCTTTCAGAAGCATTGGGCGCAAATCCTTGTGGCCCTTCATGAACGTTGAGGAAAAACCCAACCCCATGTCCGGTACCATGACCATAGTCCAGTCCGGCATCCCATAAGTATTGGCGGGCGAAAGTATCCAATTGTTGACCTGTTGTACCTTTTGGAAATCTTGCCTGTGCCAAAGCAATATGTCCTTTAAGAACAAGTGTAAAGTTTCTTTTTTGTTCCTGGGTGGGTGGACTTAAAGAAAACGTCCTGGTAATATCTGTGGTCCCGTCTTCATATTGTCCACCGGAATCAACAAGGAGGATGCCTTCTGCCTTAATATCAGCACATTTATCCTTAAGGGGTCGATAATGAACGATGGCTCCATTTCCTTTATATCCTACAATAGCACCGAACGACTCACCGAAATATTTGCCTTGAGCCTTGCGACACTCAGCGAGCTTATCTGACAGCTCTACTTCAGATACAGTACGTTCTTTTAAAGTATGCTCAAGCCAGTAAAACACATGTGCAAGTGCTGCTCCATCGCGTTTCATGACATTGCGGATATGGTCCTGTTCTGTAGGGTTTTTAATTGCTTTTTCAAGTTTGACATAACTTTCACCTTTTACGATCTCTCCATTGATCGCCCTGTAAAGAGAGGAACAAACCTGATAAGGTGCAAGCATAATGCAATCATTTTCTGGAATATTGTTTAAGTCCTCTATGATGGAATCATACGATTTTATTTTATTAGCATTGTCGATTAAATAACTTGACACATCGTCGTCAACCTTATTTGGATCAACGTAAAGTCTGGCGTGACCCTTACTCAAGATGGCGTAACTTACGAATACAGGATTATAATCCACATCACTTCCCCTCAGATTAAATAACCATGCGATCTCATCCAGGGCGGTGATCAGGAGGTGATCAATATCATTTTCCTTCATTTTATCTCTTATCAGTGTGGCTTTTTCCTGAAAGCTAAGACCGGCATATTCAACATCATGGACAAAAACCATGTCATCAGGAAGGGCAGGTCGGTCTTGCCATACAGCAGCAATGAGGTCATGAGAAGTATTAATGGATAATCCTTTCGGTTTTAATATTTTCTGGTATCGTTCCAGATTTCCCTGGGAGACCAGGTTGCCGTCTATTCCGATGGTCGATCCTTTAGGCAAATGTTGGCTTATCCAATCAATGTGTTGGGGTACATGTTGCAATTTAATTTTATGCATGACCATTGAGGAGGAGGATAGTTCTTCCTCAGCTTGAATAAAATATCTTGAATCCGTCCATAGCCCTGCATGGTTCTGTGTAATTACTACTGTTCCTGCTGATCCGGTGAATCCTGATATCCATTCTCTGGACTTCCAATGATCAGCCACATATTCACTCTGGTGAGGATCATTTGTGGGAATGATGTATGCATCAAGACCATGTTTCCTCATTTCGTTTCTCAGAAGGTTTATTCTAATATCAATATTCATATTAATAAATTTATATATGTTTTACATATACAGTGCCAAATAAATATAAATTAAAACAAAGTTGCATATGTTGTTTTCCTTTTTCTATATTTGTTTAATTATAAGAGTGATTGAACGCATTCAACTTCTTATAAATAATCACTGTTAAATATATCTCATGTGCAAAATAGTACAATTCGGAGATTATTACCACAGGATGTTTGTTGAACAATAGAAAGGTAAATTAAGTAGAGCAATGTTAAAGCAGAATTTAAGTCAAAAGATGATGCAGAAGCTGTCTCCTCAGCAGATACAGCTTATGAAACTGCTACAGATTCCGACAGCTACTCTTGAGCAAAGGATCAAAGAAGAACTGGAATCTAATCCTGCACTGGATGAAGGTGATGATGGTGACGTCTTTGACCTGAATAATGAAGAAGGAGCATTCGGGGACGAAGAAGAAAAGAATGAAGAAGTCGACTTTGAATTGGACGATTACCTAAAAGAATATATTGAAGATGATCCTGTAAGTTATAAATTAAAGACAGATCATTATTCGACAGATGATGATGAAAAGACCATTCCGGTAGCTGTTGAAAAAAGTTTTCACGAATACCTTATTCAACAGCTGGGGATGCGGGAGCTTCCTACCGAAGAAGATAGAATTGTAGCTGAGCAAATTATTGGGTCTATTGATGAAGATGGTTATTTGAGGAGGGACACCATGGCCATCATTGATGATTTGATGTTTTCTCAAAATATGGAAGTTGAAGAATCGAAGGTAGAAAATGCCATTAAGATGATTCAGACATTTGACCCACCCGGGGTTGGATCAAGAGATCTTCAGGAATGTCTCATCAGCCAGCTGAATTACAAATTGGATAAAGGAAAAGAAAATAATATACAGGAAAAACAACTCGCACTCAAGGTTCTAAAAAATCACTTCGAAGAGTTTACCAAAAAACATTATCAAAGACTGAAGAAAAACCTATTCGTTTCTGAATCAGAATTGAAGGATGCCAT
This sequence comes from Saprospiraceae bacterium, assembly GCA_013002995.1. Lineage (GTDB taxonomy): Bacteria > Bacteroidota > Bacteroidia > Chitinophagales > Saprospiraceae > JABDLO01. The sequence continues at coordinate 4,094 of JABDLO010000402.1, forward strand.
TGATGAGATCCTAAAACTCAATCCTAAACCGGCAAGCGGAGTAGCAGGCGATTCCAGAGATTCCAATCATTATGTACTTCCTGATTTCATCATTACCAACAGGGATGGGGAATTAGAGTTAACGCTTAATAGCAGAAATGCCCCTGATTTAAGGATAAATGATCAGTACATGGATATGCTGGTCAACTATAGAGATACAACTAAAGGGCGAAGGTCAACCAAAAAGGAAAAAGAGGCCATTATGTTCATCAAGCAGAAAATAGATTCTGCTAAATGGTTTATTGATGCCATCCGCCAAAGGCAGGAAACATTGTATAAAACGATGTATGCCATCATGCAATTCCAGTTTGATTACTTTATCTCCGGAGATCAACGACGCATCAAGCCGATGATCCTGAAAGATATTGCAGAAATCACCGGACACGATATATCAACAGTATCCAGAGTGGCCAATAGTAAATTTGTACAAACCGAGTTCGGGACAAAGAAACTAAAACAATTCTTTTCAGAGTCTTTAATGACCCAGGATGGACAGGAAGTATCCACACTGGAAGTGAAAAATATCCTCAAAGACATTATAATAGAAGAGAATAAACGCAAGCCCCTTTCAGATGAGAAGCTCAAAGATATGCTTCAAAGCAAAGGCTATAATATTGCCAGGCGTACCGTTGCCAAGTATCGAGAGCAGCTTAATATTCCAGTTGCCAGGTTGAGGAAGGAGTTGTAAATAGAGACAATAAAAAGGTATTGAGTTTGGTATAGAATCAATTAAGAAGACTATAAACCTCTGTGACCTCCGTGCCTTAGTGGTCAACAAGATCAGTTATTTGTTTTTTTATACCTGTTCTCAGCATAATTCATCGCTTCCAATAAGATTGCACATCCCTTCCTGATTTGTTCTTCATTGATGATTAAAGGTGGAGCAAGCCGGAACGATCGAGCATTGAATAAAAAGTAATCGACCAGGGCTCCCAATTCAAATGCTTTACTCACCACATGCTTTAGATATTTTCTTCTGGTCAACTCAACTGCCATCATCAGGCCACTGCTTCTGATTTCTTTGATGATGGGGTGCTTGAGAAGTTCTAATATTAACTTTTCCTTTTCTAATACTCGAGTATGTAATCCGGTATCAAGGATGTGTTCTAATGAAGCATGAGCAGCAGCACATATCACCGGGTGACCTCCGAAGGTAGTAATATGCCCCAAGGCCGGGTTTTTAATAATGGATGAAAAGATCTCTACAGAACTGACCACACCACTTATGGGCATTCCTCCACCCATGGCTTTTCCAATCAACATAATATCCGGCACAACTCCATACTTATGATGTCCGAATAAATGGCCCGTCCTTCCAAATCCAGTCTGAATCTCATCGAGAACCATCAAGGCACCTACTTCATCACATCGGGAACGCACCATTTTTAAATAATCATTGACCGGCGGATGTATACCTGATTCTGCCTGGACCGGTTCAAGGATAATCCCTGCGGTACGACAATCAATGGTTTCAAGCTCTTCCGGATTATTAAAGTCTATGTGGTAAATTCCTGGAATTCCCGGTAGGAATGCTCTGGTAAACTCAGTATCGCTTCTCAGGCTTTCAGCACCCAATGTACTGCCATGATAGGCGTTTCTGCAAGCCACTATTTTGTATCGGCCAGTATGGCGTCGAATCAGCTTAATGGCAAGTTCTATGGCTTCACTACCCCCATTGAGGTAATACACCTTACTCAATCTGGGATCTAATTGGCTGGTAAGAAGTTGTGCAAAGTTCAATTGTGGTTGCTGAATGTGCTCACCATAGACCATGGTGTGCATGAAAGTTTCACTTTGTTTTTTAATGGCTTCAACAACAGCGGGATGGCAATGTCCCAGTGAACTGACAGAGATTCCTGAATTCAGGTCCAGGTAGGCCTTGCCCTGTGTGTCATATATGTACATCCCCTTGGCTCTTTCTACTTCTAGTTGTAGAGGCAACTCACTTGTCTGTGCAACATGGTTTATGAATAATTCTCTGCGTGAAGACATGCTACAAAGAACGGGATATCAATGCTGATATCATAAAAAACCCAAAATGTTATGAAACGATTTATTAAAAAGGTATAAAAGAGATGACATCGCTCCAAGCGATGTCATCTCTTAATGATTATGCTTTTCTAATGATAATATCGCCATGATAGGAATTCATCATCATCTCCTGACCACCACTTCCTACTTTTCCCTGGAGCCATCCGCCACCAATTTTGTATTTTCCTTTATTCTTTCCTTCTGAACTTACTGGTCTGAGATCAATTTCAAAGTCCGTGTAGACGTCACCTCTTGAAGATTTTACTTTAGGGTTGAATGAGGAAGATGCGGGTAAAGTAACTTCTACATTTCCATGATACGTGGAGAAGGCCATGGGTTTGTCATTATCAATGGAGGCAAAATCAACTTTGATTGCACCATGATGAGTATCAGCTACAACGGATCCGGAAATGTTCTCCATTGTTATTTCTCCATGATGGCTATTGGCTTCAATGGTTCCTTTTACATTTTTTACCATGATGTCACTGTTGTGGTGAGAATCTAGTTCAAGTGAAAAATTTTCCGGAACCATCACGTGAACATCCATCCTGCCCTTATAACCACCATCTATTTCTACATAATTGTTTTCTTCGGTGATCTCAGTTTCCATGACATTATTGGAAACTTTTTTTAATCCGTATTTATTCGTGTCATCCTTTTCTTTCTCTTTCCCATTATGGCCGGTTAAAGTGACGATTACATCCTGTCCGGAATGGGTTTCCACAGTGATATTGCCATTTTGAATATCTACTTCCAGCATTCCTGCCTGACCGGGATTTGATAGTGGAATAGTGTGGGTTTCTTCAGTTGTCTCTTGTGCTCCCAGGCTGATGGTGAGGAGCATCAATAAGCATATATAAATCTTTTTCATTTCTATGTTATTTTTAGTTCTTATGAATTTGTTCTGGAGATGATTGAATCTCCGTGATGTGTTTTATAATAAAGTTCTGCTTTTCCACTTCCTATCTGAATGCTGGCTCCTCCTTTAGACTTATACTTGGTCTTTTTCCCATTTCCTGAATTCTTAACGGGGGTAGAAGTATAGTCGTAATCGAAGTCGGTATAAAGTGATCCATGGTGACTTGTCATCTCTACTCTGGCTGAGAGATCCGGGAAAGACGTTTTGATATCTCCATGATGGCTCTTATAGTTGCCAATAACCACGTTTTCAGAAGTATGGTCGACCGTGACATCTCCGTGATGAGACTTAACTGTGACATCAGTACTTCCAGTCTTTACATAGACTCCTTTATGATGGCTCTTGGCAGTCAGCTTTCCATTGATACCTCTTACATCCAGCATGGAGTGATGATTGCTCGCGTATAAATCCATGGAAGCAGGCATTTTCACTTCAAGGATGAATTCATACTTGGTATCGTACTTCTTGATATTGCTTTTATTCCAATTGCTCCATTCATTAGAATTGTAGGATGCCTGGCCATCTTCATTTATCTCCAGCTTTCTATCAGGTGCATTGACAAATACGATCAAAGCGCCATCTATCACCGTACTATCCAGAAATACTTCTTGCTTGGCTTTTTCAAGCTTGGCAGAAGACTTGGCAGATAGTTTACGTACCGCCTTTACCTCAATGGTTGATTGATTGTGTGCCGTAATGGTAACTTCACCTTTATAATTATGAAGATTCAACATTTCATAGTTATTAGCATTAAATGTCATGGAAGTCTGATCCTCAAGAGTCTGAGCGGAAAGGAATGAAACTCCCAGCATTAATATAAAACAGAATATGGATTTCATGATTTTTAGAAATTTTGTGTGTTTAAATAATCTCCTGGAGCATATCTTCTAACTGTAGTCTTACGTCCAGCTCCATTTCTTCAGATTTTAATAATTGTTGCCATGCCTCTGATGATTCCTTTTCTTGCAGATTGATCATTACCTCCGCCAGGGTTATCTGGACGAGAGGTACAGTCTGGTAAGGAATGGCGTTGATCAGGTTCTGTCTGACATCCGGATTGTCAGCATATCTGGTCATGGCCTCTATGGCGCTTAATCTGACATTGGTGTTTGGATCCTTGATCAATGCCTGATATAAAGCGTCAATAATTTTATCGTTGATATCTTGTTGTTTGAAATTCTGAATTTGATTTAATCGATCAGCTGAAGTAGAAACAGTCCTTACATTATTATTCTCAGAAGAAACTTGTACATAGGGTACGATCTCTTGTTGATCACCCATCAGTGAAAATGCTATCATCCCGGTCGCAAGACCACCTAAGAAGAGACCGGCGGCAACACCATATCTCATAATAAGCTTTTTGCCGGATGCTACTAATGGCCGAAGATTGATCACTTTTCCTTTTTCCTCTTTCTCTTCGGGTTGCCATTCTGCAAGGCTTTTATAAAACCGAGTATGCATTTCCTGGCTCGGTCTGGGAACATCATATGCATCCATGCTATTCCAGGTAGTGTACAGATCATTCAATATCCCTTCGCATTCCTGATTGTCATCACATAATTCTCGATAACGATCTTCTGTCAGCTCACCACTGACCATCAAGTCAATAAGTTGGTCTGTTGCGTTTTCACAAGGTCCGGGTGTCAATATTTTATCTTCCATTAGGATAAGGTTTCGTATTTCTGCATAAATAATCTCATCTCATATAGTCCTCTTTTAATTCTGGACTTTATGGCATTCTCTGTGCAAGCGGCCATTTCTGCTATTTCCTGGTATTTCATCCCGTGGAATTTACTTAGTACAATGGCCTCTTTTTTCTCAGGAGTCAGTTTGTTAAGGGCCTGGTTGATCAGCATTTTCTGTCTGGCAGCCTCATCGTCAATTCTGATGTCATCTTCAGAGTGCAAGTGATATACTGCGTCAAGGTCTTTTTTATTTTTCATGACATCCTTTTTGCGGAGGTGATCTATCCATATATTCCGAGCAATTGAAAACAGCCAATAAGCAAATTGACCACCGCCCGTAAAGCTTTTATTGTATTTCAGGACTTTCATAAAAGTGTTGTGGACCATGTCCTCACTCACTTCTTTGTGACTGGTCAATCTGTAGAAATATTTGAACAGATTTTCATGGTGCCTTTCATAGAGAATACCCAGCTTGGCAGTATCCCCTTGTTGCACCATCTTTATAGCCTCGTTGTCCGTTAAAGTTTCCAATTGTTCTGATTTCAAGAGGGAAAACTTCCCATTTTATTCAAAGTTGCAGAATTGCATAAATATTTTTTTTGTCGCCCATTTATATACCTTAAGTGAAAGTCCGGATGTTATAAGAATGATAAAGTTTTAACTTTGTACCTTGACATTCATACGATTAGGGCATATTTGCCTTGAGCAAGTTAAAAAGAAAGACTATGGTTAAGAAAATGATACTCTTTTTAATGATCATCCTCATCAGCGATATCAGCTATGGTGGAGGCATTGAATTCTATCAAGGGACCTGGAAAGAGGCAATGGCAGAAGCGAAAGCCCAGGATAAATTATTGTTTGTTGATGCTTTCGCCAAATGGTGTGGTCCTTGTAAAAGGATGGCCCGTGATGTATTCACCAGAGATGAAGTGGGTAAATTCTTTAATGAGAATTTTATCAATCTGAAATTGGATATGGAAGAAGCCGACGGATTGACATTCGGTAAAAAGTATCCGGTCTCAGCTTATCCTACATTGATGTTTATTGCCGGGGATGGGGAAGTAGTAAAACGAGTTAAAGGAGCCCAGCAACCCGATGCTTTAATTAACCACGGGAAAGCTGCTATAGCTTCTTACGATAGAAGCGATGAGTATGCTGCTCTCTATGAAGAAGGTAAGAGAGATTATAACACCGTATATAAGTATGTTAAGACATTAAATATGGCTGGAAAACCCAGCTTGAAAATTGCTAATGATTATGTATTGTCTAAGCCTGATATTTCTGAAGAACAGATGGCTCTATTTCTATATGAAGCTGCAATTGAGGCAGATTCAAGGTTATTCGATGAGATGTTGAAGTACAAGGAAGTTATTGTTAACAAGAAAGGAAAGGATGCTTTTAAAAAGAGAGTGGTTGAGGCATGCTCTGCTACGATTTCCAAAAGTGTGGATTATGATGTGTCGATGCTCAAAGATGAAGCCCTTGATAAATGTAAAGAAGCACTCGGTAAAGAAGCAGATACTGAAACCCTCAGACTTAATATGATCTATGCTGTTGACATGGGGGATATCGATGGATATTACAAGTATGTAGAAAAACTGGGTAAAAAGGCTAAAAAAGATCCTTCCATCTATAAGTACCTGGTTAATGATATGAAGGAACGTAAAAAGGATGATCCTCGAACCATAGAGCTATCATTAAAATATACCAAAGAGCTATGTAAGAAAGACCTCAATGCTGAAAATGCAATCATGAGGTGTATGGCTTTAATTAACGACAAGCAATATGATCCTTGTCTCAAGTTTGTTGATGAGTCACTGGAGAAAATTGATAAGTCGGATCCATTCTGGTATAAGTTGAATTCAGTTACTAAATATGTGGAGGGGCTAAAGAAAAGAGAATCCATCAATTGATGCTGTTTAATAAAAGGTTTGTTTGTGTTTTCATGTCATTATTCCTTGTTGGAGTAATTTCAGGACAAGGTATTGCCTTTTATGAAACAGAGCTTTCGACGGCATTGCAGATTGCTCAGAAGGAAAATAAGAGTGTATTTGTTGATACTTACGCCAAATGGTGCATCCCTTGTAAAAAGATGGACAAAGTTTTCAGAGACAAATCTGTAGGTAAAGTTTTCAATGATAATTTCATAAACGTTAAGCTGGACATGGACCTTCCTTCCAGCAAAGCAGTAAAAACGGATTATGACATCATCTTTTTACCCACATTTATGATCCTGGATCCACAAGGAAGAGTCCGGTATAAAGTGGATAGAGTCTTATCTAAGGACGAATTATTGATGATAGCCAATCTTGTTGCTGACCCTAACGCGTATTATGCATCAGATGCTACCCAGATTGTCAGTAGTCCTGTTGTGGGTGTGGGAGCTAAAAAAGTTAAAGATACCAAGCCGACCATTTATAATAACACTTCTATGGTTAAGGTGTCTGATGTCAAGACTGATGGGGAAGAAAAGATCCTATATGTACTTGACGGCGATAATGCTTCAGTACCACCAGAAGTGCTTTACAAAGAAGCATACTTCAGAATGGAGTTAATGGATGGCAGTCATCATAAAGCGGCAATGATTTACCTGGATAGCCAGGATGACTGGACATCAGAGAAGAATATTAGGTTTATTTACGACTTCCTTACTGATGTGAATAGCCCATTATTCGAGTTTTTTATTGAGAATGAAATAATGTTTCTTGAGTACTATGAAAAACTACAACTTAAGATTACAAAAGCGCATTTAATCAATCAAAGGCTTTATAGAGGATTACCAAGACCCGATTATGAAGAGGCTGTTGAATTATTTAAGATGTTGGACCCACAATCTGCAACCAAAAAAGCCAAGCAGTATATCAACACATCCAGATCTCAACAGTAATCATTGAAGAAAGGGGTCACCACTCAAACCCAGATCTTCATAACTATTGCCAATCCTAATATTATCCATACTTAAAGAAAGTACTGAACCCTTACGTTGTTGAGCGATCTGAATTCCGCCTCCCAGGATCACCCAATCTTCCCATCCTACATAGATTCCACCAACAGGAATGATTTTAACCCACATTTTATATCCTACTGGCCTATAATTTTCGTCAAGATGCCACAAATAAGCATCTCCAGGCGTGACCCCACCTGATTCATATGAGACAAGCAACCCATATTTTCCATGTTCAACTTCTGTAACAATGCTTCTGGTTGTCCCAGGATCAAATACCTTAAATGGAGCAAACAGCCAGAATGAATCATTACACCAATATTCCCAGGCTGCATCCCGATACTTCGTAATTTCTTTTTGAGGTACTTCCTCATCATTCTTCCAGGCCCTGGCTTCAAGCGTATTTAGATTAAGGATAACTTTTATGTCATCCCATCTTATTTCAGCTATGTTATCAGGTTTATTCCACACATAGTGGTGTTGTCCAATGAATGACCAACTCATTAATTTCAGACTATCCCAGGCTGGTTTACCCAATGTGTTGAGCATCTGAGTAGCCATTTCATCTGCTTCCGAAGACGGGTTGCTTTCGGGTCGATCTTCACTAGCAACCTTAATCAATATGAATAAAGCGATGATGACCACTAAAATGATTCCAGCTACCCACTTGATAAATTTCATGAAAATAGATTTAGTTGAATGTATGATAGTATAAATAGAATTATTGACAATTATGTTATAAGGATTGAAAAGCATTTTTAAATGCTATCTACCTATTACTATCTTAGTGCCCTGATCTGGGAACATAGGATATGTATAAAGGAAAAAAAGTAATTGTTGTTCTCCCTGCATATAACGCTGAGTTGACTCTTGAACAGACTTATAATGAGATCCCTCATGATCTTGTAGACGAGGTCATACTTTGCGATGATGCAAGTACCGACGATACAGTGGGAAAAGGGAAGGAACTCGGAATCAAACACATCATTTCACATGATGATAACCGTGGTTACGGTGGGAATCAAAAGTCTTTATACAATAAGGCTCTTGCCTTGGATGGAGATATTGTCATCATGTTACACCCGGATTACCAGTACACCCCCAAGTTGATTCCCTCAATGATCAATATCATAGGAGAAGATCTCAATCCTGTAGTCTTGGGATCCAGAATCCTGGGTAAAGGAGCATTAAGTGGTGGGATGCCAGTATATAAATACATAGCCAATCGATTCCTGACAGCATTTCAGAATTTCCTGATCGGTTATAAACTCTCAGAATATCATACCGGATATCGAGCGTTCTCAGCAGAAGTGTTGAAAACAATAAATTTCAACTCCAATTCCGATGACTTTGTATTTGATAATGAGATGCTTTCACAAATCATTTATAAAGGTTTTCATATTTCTGAAGTTACTTGCCCTACTAAGTACTTCGAAGAAGCATCTTCAATAAACCTTAAGAGAAGCATCGTTTATGGACTTGGAGTATTGCGAGTTTCAATAGCCCATAGACTCAACAAGTGGGGTGTATTTAAGTCAGAAAT
>JABDLO010000413.1 GCA_013002995.1 Saprospiraceae bacterium
ATCTATATCTGCCTGCGATTGAGTATAGAGGGAGAGAGGTATTAAAACCGTTGCTATTGTAATATAAATAATTGTGAAGCAGGAGTTTATGCTCCACATGTTCAATGACCTCATTATTCCTTGAGAATATTCCTGCTGATAACAAGTTTTTGAATTTCACTGGTGCCTTCACCTATTGTACATAACTTAGAATCTCTGTAGAATTTTTCAACCGGATAATCCTTAGTGTATCCATATCCTCCGAATATCTGAACGGCGTCTGTTGCGATTTCAACACAAATTTCAGAGGCATAATACTTAGCTATTGCAGAAGCAGTAGTAACAGGTTTCCCATTATTTTTAAGGTCTGCTGCTTTCCTGGTTAATAATTCTGCCGCTTCAATCTTTGTAGCCATATCAGCAAGTTTAAAAGCAATGGCCTGAAAGCGAGATATTGGTTTTCCAAATTGTTCTCGTTCCTTTGAATATTTGACGGCTGCTTCATAGGCACCTTTGGCAATTCCGAGTGACAATGCAGCAATACTGATCCTACCTCCATCCAATACTTTCATGGCCTGAACGAACCCTTCTCCTTCCTGACCCAGAATCTGACTTTTATGTACCCTGCAATTTTCAAATATCATCTCTGCAGTTTCAGAAGCTCTCATTCCGAGTTTGTTCTCCTTCTTACCTGCATGAAATCCAGGAGTTCCTCTTTCAATGACGAATGCTGTAATGCCTCTACTGTCTAATAAATCTCCAGTCCTTGCAAGTACTACAGCCAGGTGACCTGTTATGCCATGGGTAATCCAATTTTTGGCACCATTGAGGACGTAATAATCACCATCTTTTTCAGCAACACATTTCATTCTCATGGCATCGGATCCTGTATTTGCTTCCGTTAGTCCCCATGCTCCAATCCATTCTCCTGTAGCAAGGTTGGGTAAGTACATTTGTTTTTGTTCTTCGTTGCCAAACTGTAGAATATGCCCGGTACACAATGAGTTATGAGCAGCTACTGATAAGCCAATGCTTCCGCATACTTTAGCAATTTCTCCTATAACTGTAATGTATTCCTGATAACCCAGGCCTGCTCCGTGATATTTTTCTGGTACAAGAACCCCGAGGAAACCTTGATGTCCTAATTTGTACATAAGCTCAATAGGAAAGTGTTGACTTTCATCCCATTCCATTACGTGTGGGAGAATCTCTTTTTTAGCAAAGTTTCTTGCACTCTCCTCAATCATTTCCAAATTCTCCTGGACATCAATGTTCATCTTAAATGTTTTAGTTAAAAACGATTGGCAAATTAAAAAGTTTTAATCGTCCGGTTATTAAATATCAGGTTATTTATTGAAAGTTAGTTCCCTAAGATCAACAATGCGTCAAGCACCATATTTATTATTCCATTTCTTCTTCAATGATTCTAATATGCGATGTTCATGCGGGTTGTTACCCGGAATATAAAATGTCTTCCCGGTGATCTCCTGTGGTAAGAATTCCTGTCCAGAGAAATTCCCTGGTTGATCATGATCATATTGATACTCCTTGCCATAATCCAAAGACTTCATTAACTGTGTAGGAGCATTTCTCAGATGAAGGGGAATGGATAGATTTCCACTTTGTCTCACTTCAGATTGAGCAGATCTAATCGCCATATAAGACGCATTGCTTTTTGGGGATGTTGCGAGGTAAATAGCGCATTGAGACATGATGATCCTGCCTTCAGGCATTCCGATGTTGTGGACTGCCTGGAAGCATGCATTGGCAAGTAATAATGCATTGGGATTTGCCAACCCGATGTCTTCACTCGCTGAAATGATCATCCTACGGCATATAAATTTTGGATCTTCACCACCTTCTACCATCCTGGCAAGATAGTATACAGCAGCATTGGGATCAGATCCCCTGATCGATTTAATAAATGCAGAAATGATGTCATAGTGCTGTTCTCCGGCTTTATCATACATGGACATATTCTGTTGAATGATATTCTGGACCGATTCATCAGTAATGATGATGTCATCTGATTCCGGATACGCATTACAGACAATTTCAAGGGAATTAAGAAGCCGCCTGGCATCACCGCCGGAAAGCCTGATGAGGGCATTGTATGATTCTATTTTTACAGACTTTTTAGATAAAATTTCATCTTTCTTCAGTGCTTTGTCTATGAGCTGTATAAGATCTTCCTTCTCGAGGGCTTTCATGACATAAACCTGGCATCGGGATAAAAGTGCCGAAATGACTTCAAATGATGGGTTTTCAGTAGTTGCTCCTATGAGTGTTATTATTCCTTTCTCAACAGCTCCCAGTAAGGAATCCTGTTGTGATTTGCTGAATCGATGAATTTCATCTATAAATAGAATGGGATTGGGTCGATCAAAAAATGTATTTCTTCTTGCTTTTTCAATGGTCTCTCTCACATCTTTCACACCTGAATTCACTGCACTTAAAGCATAAAAAGGCCTTTTAAGTGTTGTGGAAATAACATGAGCGAGACTGGTCTTTCCGACACCAGGAGGTCCCCATAGGATAAAAGAAGGAATGTGGCCGCTCTCAAGAGCTTTACGCAACACAGCACCTTCACCGACCAGGTGTTCCTGCCCTATAAAATCATCGAGTGATGATGGTCTCAATCTTTCTGCAAGTGGCTTCATTTCAGATGCAACTTAATAATTTTTTATTCCGTTGGCATATTAATGTATTTATATTTATCTGTCAGAATGGAGATTTTTTTATTACTCTACTAACGATTTGATATTCAGTAGTTTATTAACTTCATGTAGCTTTAAAATCAAAATTTATCGAATTTAACCAACCAATAGATGCCCAGCTATCGTAATAAGTAGTGAATGAATGGTGATACACTTTGCTAACTAATTGTATCACAAGTATGAAGAAGTTAAGTCTTCATATTTTTAAACTGAAAACTCATGAAAAAATATCTACTGCTCTTTTCCTTTCTGATATCATTTGTACACCTGGATGCATCTGATGCATATGAAGTCATCATACAAGGTCAGGTTATTTCAGTTGATGGAACTTCTGCTACTGGAGTAGAAGTGAAGTTTGTCCCTGATGACAGCACTGTTATAGTTGGACAGGGATTTATTACTCGGACAGATGCAAACGGTCACTTTGATTTCAGATTTGAGACAGATGTTGATGCAGGATGTGGAAAAATATTTATCCAGTCATGTGATCCCGATTTTTTTCCACATGTAATTTGCTTTTCCAGGGACCAGCCGCTTGTTGAAATCGAAATTCCTTTTTGCCATAATGTTAATCCATGTGTTAATTTTATACATATTGACCAATATCCCTTAGATAATGGCCAGATCGAGTTGGTTCTTGCATTACCAGAAGATAGGGTATATGACGTGTTGTGGAGCACAGGAGAAACGTCACATTCCATTTTTGGATTTCCTGGAGAGGAGTATTGCGTTAAGGTCTTTACTCCTGATTGTAGCTCTTCAAGGTGTATTGTAGCAGGCAATAATAATAATTGCAATATTCGGATTCATCAAGAATGGGGCATTGAAGGGATGGCAGTATTGTATGCGGAGTCATTTGGCCAGGAAATAATTGAATACCGGTGGAGTAATGGATCGAGAGAACCATTCATTGAGGTTGCAGATACAGGTACATATTGCCTGGAAGCTGTACTTGCTGATGGTTGTCTTGCAAGTGATTGCATAGATGTAGAACCATGGCATGATGACTGCTGGGCTTACATCTATGAATTGATAAATGATGTTGGGGAAAGGATATTGGCTGTTGAAAATATATGGGGGCATGAGATTATTTCATACCATTGGTCAACCGGAGATACCACTACTACAATAAGTCCTGACTCAACAGGTAATTATTCTGTTACTATTACTACTGCAACCGGATGTACCTACACAACTGAATATCATTTCATTTCCTCAGAAGATTGCCAGGTAGAAATTTACATGGACCAGGGATGGGATCCATTTTTTGGAGGAGCAATATTGTATGCTGAAGCTTTTCCACCTTACGGAATCAATTATCAATGGTCCACAGGAGAAACTGAACCATTTATTTCTGTACTTGAGAACGGAAAATACTGTGTTACGATTACCAATGACCAGGGATGTGAAGCACGCCATTGTATAACTGTTGATCTTGATTCTCTATGGAATGGTCAGTGTCATATTTATATAGAAGAACAAATAACTGCTTCCGGAGATATAGGCCTTGCTATTGCAGGATGGTATGCTCCTAATAGTGTAATAACCTGGTCAACCGGAGAAACCGGGCGATTAATATTTCCTCAGCAGTTTGGAGAGTATTGTGTCACAGTCTCTAATGGAAGTGGTTGTGATGCAGAAGCATGTTATTTCTACAATGGAGGAAGAGAGTGTAATGTAGAAGTTCAGACAACAGAGCACGAGGATGTAGTTTATCTTTATCCACATCCTTATGGTGTTCCACCATTTAATTATGAATGGTCTGATGGATCGATAGGAGACTATATAACTGTTCCTGAGAGCGGAGAATATTGTGTTACAATGACTGATGCTACGGGATGTATTTCCAGGTGGTGTGGTTATATTTCAGTTGATGAACATGAGTTCTGCGAGGCTTATATCGGAGTAGAGCGAAATCAGGATGGAAGTATTTTTTATAGGGTCCATGCTTTTGGAGAAGCACCCTTTGAGTACATATGGAATAATGACAGGCTAGAAGGAGATTCAGTAGTAATAGATGAACCCGGAGTGTATTGTGTAGATGTCATCGATGCAAATGGCTGTATTATTTCAACCTGTGTTGAAGTACCTCCCTCAGATGCTTGCAGGGTATATATTGATTATACTGTAGGATTCGCCGGAGATACGATATTATATGTGGTTGCTGATCCAAATGTACAATACGATGTGCTTTGGGATAACGGCTCGACAGATCACGAGATCATCTATGACGGAAATCCGGTGTGTGTTTCCATTACTACGGCAGAAGGTTGTACTGCAAGAGCATGTTGGGATGGTTTCCCTAATCCTGGTAAGTATTACCTGACAGGAATGGTAAGCGATCCTACATTGGATTACATCCTGGATCTCGATTCTGTTACATTTTATCATATGAATACAGATTCAGTGATCATTGCAATACGGGCTGATATCAAGATTTCTGAGAATACTTTCTTTGCTACATTATATGAATCCGGGTTATATCTCATTAAAGCAGAGGTTGAAGGATATGTCCCCACCTATTTTAAAAGTGCCATTCACTGGCAGGATGCCATTCCTGTGGGTGTAGATGATGCAACTGTTGCCTTGGTGTATGAAATCACTATGATTCCTGAAGATAGCAATACCGGAGAGGGACAAGTGACAGGGGCTGTTATTACAGGAGAAAATGTAAGAATGAATATCGGCACTCGAAATGGAAATGGATCTGCTGGAGCAGGAATCATCTTAACCACACTTGAAGGAGATCCGCTGCAGGCAGTATATACTGATGAAAACGGGGAATTCATTTTGGATGGAATACCATTTGGGACGTACTATGTTGTCCTTGAGATTGCCGGCTTCCCTCAGCAACGTATTGAAGTGATCATATCAGAAGATCAATTATTGGTAGAAGGGTTAGTATTTGATTTAGAGGCAGTAGGAAATGATTCTACCTCAGGAGTGAACCCTGAACATAAGATAGATTTTAAACTCTATCCTAATCCTGCGTCAGACCGAATCGAAATTATTATTGATGGTAAGAATTCAACTGGGTCTCTTTTTATCGTCAGAGATCTTTCTGGTAAAGTGGTCTGGTCTCAGGTAAGGAGTTACAACATTGGTGAAAAAATCAAACTTGATGTTTCTTCATTGAATCCGGGGAACATGTACCTCCTTGTGGTTCAAGGTAAAAATGATATAGGAATGAAGAAATTCTTCATTGCAAGATAAATATAAAGTGTGGAAGGGGAGTCTCAAAAGGCAAGATTGGGCTTTGATAATAAAGTCTGTAAACTTTTGAGACTACCTTTTAAAGATTAAATGAGACAGGCAGAGGTAATTAAAGGCTGTCTAAAGAATGATAGAAAGTCACAATATGAATTGTATCGTATGTGCTATGAAAGATTTATGGTTGTATGTGAGAGATATCAATCAGATAAAATGGAGGCAGAATCAGCATTAAATACATCTTTCCTTAAGATCTTATCGAATCTGGATAAGTATTCTCATCAGTTTCCATTAGAAGCCTGGTGCAGAAAGATTATTATCAATACAAATATTGATATCTATAGGAGCAAAAAGAGATCTGATTTTATTATTTCCACTCCTGATTATCACCAGTTTTCTGAGAATTCTGATTCTTTAAGGTACGATCATCATGAGTTTGAAGCGGAGGAATTATTTGCTATGATCAGTAAACTCCCTGATGGACAAAGTAAGGTGTTCAATTTGTTTGCTATTGATGGGTATGGCCATAAAGAGATCAGTCACATGCTCGACATAAGTGAAGGAACAAGCAAGTGGTACTTACATAAAGCAAGAAAGAGCCTGAAAGATTTAATTGAGAGCATCAGATTAAAGAAAAACAACCCTGCATATGGAAAATAATATAGATAAACTATTCAGGGATGGATTGAGCCAGAAAGGAACTCCTTTTAATGAGGAGGCATGGGATAGATTGGCATTGCCTGAACAAGAGAAGAAAAGAAGGGTAGGCTTTTGGTGGTGGTTTGGGTTAGCAGCTCTGTTAGTGGGGTTGATAGCTTGGAGTATTCTCAGGAAAGAACACAATCCTGTTATTAATGAGCCTGTAAAAAAGGAATTTGCAGCAGAATCAAATCCACAAAATGAGGATATAATTAGTGAGCCTGATAAAGGCATAGATTCTGGATTAACGGGCATCATTGGGAAAGATGGTGAATTGCAGTCAATTGAAAATCATGACAGTGAAAAGATAGCAGGCATTGAGGCTAAAGAAAAACAAGAGAATGAAATTTCCGAAAGAGCTGATAACTACGAGATAATAGAAAATGAGAAGGAAGTCAATTCAGATCTTTCCTTTGAAGAATCCACCCTAAGGAATGAAATTGTAAAACCTGGGAAAGAAGCGGTCATTAATGACGACGTGATTTCCGAAACCAGGGCAATTGTTATGATTTCTTATTTGAATAACCCGGTTAAATTCTTGAATGCTGAAGATAGAACCTGGGACCGCAGATTGTCTGATGAGTATCGCATTGAACCACTTCAAGTCAATAATAAGTGGGTTGTTTCCGGACTTGTTGAGGCATCTCAAGTTGGTCGAATTGGTGGAGGAATTGCATTGAGTTGGAAAGGAGACAATCGCATGTTTTTCAGATCAGCAATCTTATATAATTATCAATCAGAAGATGATCGATTGATTGCGATTGAAAGGATAGCCAGTTATGGATTTGGGAGAAGCATCAGTGAGAGACAATTCAGGAGTCAGCATCTACATATGATCAGCATCCCTGTTAATGTAGGATTGAGTCAGGGGTCGTGGGATGGATATGGAGGAGTGAGAGCAGATTATCTGAGTGGTGTAAGAGGAGTTGTATCGGTGGACTCAGAATCATCGGTGACATCGGTTAATAGCTGGATGAAAGAATATGGATACAATAGAATTTCGCTGGATATAGAAATGGGTTTAATGAAAAGTGTTAATCGCAATTTAGGCCTTGGATTGAGGATTGGTTATCCCATATTGTCAAGATATAATGTTGATTACTTTAACAATAGTAATTTGCAATTGGAAAATAAAAGAGATATAAACATTTCACTTCAATTACAGTATGACCTCATACGCTAAATATCATATCTACTTCCTGGTGATGATCGTTGCTTTGATTACATCATGTGAAAAAGCTGAGATCGGAGCAGGACCGGAAGTGGTTCAGGATACGGAACCCGTCTTCTTTACTGAAATTGAATTCAATGGACAGAGTATTATGTTTAATGCAGGAGATGAGGATTTCTTCATGTATACAGTTCCACCGGATCCATCGGATTCGTTGATTATATATTCCTCTGTTGCGAAGTCGGATGATTGCCGTGAAAGCTGTGATCAGGAATTCAGGTTAGAGGTTTTTGATTCCCCTTCAATTGATTTGTCAGCACAAGAATATTTTTTTCCTTTTGGAGGAGGAGCTTCATTCCCACAACCGACTACAGGTGTTGTAGATTTTTTTCTAAGCTCTCCTACACTTGATTTTAACTTATTCTGGAGTGCGATTGAGGCAGATACACCCGTCGGAGATTCTATTTCTTTCACTATAGAACCTAACCAGGTCGCAGTTTTGGACCCCATTATTGTAGATTTAAACAACGTAGGATTGATTTCCATCCTTCCGGCCAATGGATTCTTGAATGAATTCAATTGTCAACTCAACATCAAAGGTGGTGTTAATGATCAAGGAGAAGTCATCCTATCCATTCTTACAGATACAGATAATGCCAATACTAATATCATATGGAGTGACGGCAGTACTGGAAGACAAATTACTATCAATGACGCTACCAATAAAGTATCGGCCGAAATAATACAAGCAGATGGATGTGAATTGATCATTACATTTGATATCATGGATATGGATCAGATTACATTGTTGGATTTAGCATTCAACCTGAGCTACCTACCTATGGACCCTGAATTATTATTTATTCCTGGTGCAAGGATTACTTATGTAGATGAGCGAAGTAATACTTATCAATCTATTGAAGCAGGTGAACTTAGAGTATTTGATATTGAAGATTATATATCCAATGAAAATGGAGACCAGACCATACAATATAGTGTTGAGTTTTCGGCCATTCTTATGAATCAGAATAACCCATTTGATATCATCACAATAAATGATGGTAAAGCCAGGCTGGCTACTTTGAAAAAATAATTTCTACCTTGATTTTAAATTTTCGTTCATGGAAGAAATGATCCAGTCCTTAGAAATTGCCCTCGAGTCTTCACGAAATCCTGGGAAGGCTGAACAGATGAAGGCTTATATGAAAGATCATTTTATATTTTATGGAATACAATCTCCTCTAAGGAGGGAGATAACATCCCATTTCTGGAAATCGTACAAAATAACAGATGGTAAAACTCTTGTAGCCTTTGTAACTGCTTGTTGGGAAAAAGGAGAAAGAGAATGGCAATATATAACACTGGACGTCATGGCCAAATGCAAAAAGTACTTTGATGAGGATTCCATCATATTTGTCGAAAGGCTTATTACTCAAAAAAGCTGGTGGGATACCGTCGATGGATTAGCATCCAAAGTTGTCGGTCATGTTCTGTTAAAATATCCCGATTTACGTGATGATTGTATTGATAGATGGATGGCTTCAGGGAATATCTGGCTCCAACGCACTTGCCTCATATTCCAATTAAAGTATAGGGAGAAAGCGGACTTTGAATTGATGAAAACGCTCATCCTTGACCTAAAAGAATCCAGGGAGTTTTTTATTCAGAAAGGTGCAGGCTGGGCTTTAAGACAATATTCTAAATTCAGGCCTGACCTGGTTCGATCATTCATTGAGTCCAATCCTGACCTCTCCGGCTTAACAAAGCGAGAAGGATTAAAATACTGTTGATTATAAGAAATCAAGCTGGGATAGTTTGATCCGAAACCCTGGGATCAGAGCACAAAGGCTATTTCTTCTCTTCTTCCTTGGTTAAGAAGTCAGTCATTTCTTTGGAAATAGAAGATGGAACAACTCTTATAAATGTTTTAGTATCAACCTGGAGGGTGACAGCATCTTCTTCAAGCTTATTGATCTTTCCTATTATTCCACTACTTGTGACTACTTCATCTCCTTTCTGCATCCCTTTGATGAAGGTATTTTGCTCTTTTTGCTTTTTTGCCTGAGGTCTGATGAAGAAGAAGTAAATGATAAAGATTACCAGAATTAATGGAAAAAACTGAGATAATAAACTAGGGCTTCCGCCTCCTTGAAGTATAAAGAATGAAATCATATTCAATCATCGTATTGTGAACAATGCGGCAAAGTTAAATATTTGAATTTACTTGACACCATTTAATTCGTATCTATTCAAATATGTTCTCAAAAGAGCAATTTTATTTAATTTTCCTAAGCTGACCCTTGATCCCTAGCGCCTCGTCCGACGCCAAAGGCTATGGCCGACGGCTGTCCGCTGAGTAGCTTTGGCGCTCGCGGAAAAGTGCTTTCCCACTAATCCTCATTTTTAACCTTGTGGGCGGATTCCCATGCCTACCGGACAGGCAGGCTTCAGGG
>JABDLO010000388.1 GCA_013002995.1 Saprospiraceae bacterium
ATTTTTCCTTTTAGGGAAGGAAGATAAATTTCCGGTTACAGTTAAAAAGGCTCCAATTTTTTCACCTATAGCCATTATAATTGCTTTGATATGCCTATTCATAGATTTAAAACATAAACTTTATTTCTGGCAATTGTATACAACATTCAAGTTGCAATCACCAATGTCATTTGGTTCATGGGTATTGTTGTTCATAACACCATTATCATTTGCATGGGTTTTCTCTTACTTAAGAGAAATTTACCCCAAGTTGAAATATCCGTTTCAGTGGTTAGAAAAAATGGAAGTCTGGATTCAAAAACAGCGTAGAATCATTGCCTGGATGCTGATTTTCTTATCTATCTCATTGGGAATTTATACTGGAATATTATTGTCTGCGTTTAATGCCAGGCCTTTATGGAATACTGCGATATTTGGCCCTCTTTTTTTAACATATGGGTTACTTACAGGGTCGGCCTTAATTATGTGGTTGGCATTAAAGAAAGCTGAAATCAATCAATTTAGGAAACTTACACTAATACTAATAGGCATAACCTTGTTCTTTGTTATCCATTTATTTATGGGTTATGCTGCTGGCTCAGAGGTTCAACTCGTTGCTGTCAACTTATTTATTAAAGGAGAATTTGCAGTTCCATTCTGGTCTTTAGTTGTTGGGGTTGGGTTGATACTTCCAGGAATATTAGAGCTCATAAACGTTAAGTATAAATCAATTCCTGTGTTCCTTTCTGCCATTTGTATATTGATTGGTGGATTCTTTTTTAGAATGTTCATAGTCCAGGGAGGTGAACTCACAAGATATTTATATTAAATTTGGGCTTCAGAAAATTATTGTAATGTTTCAAAGAGTTTTATTTCTACTATGTATCTGTGGATTTGTTTTTGTTTCATGTTCTCAAAAATCAAATTCAGAAAGCATAGATCCTCAAAAAATTGCCTTAGAGCTTCAAAGTGATAAGAGATATTTGTCAACAGAACAAGTGTCAGATATCATTATAAATGAAGATCCGAGTTATCAAATGATTGATGTGAGGCCTTCAGATGAATTCCAAGATTTTTCACTTCCTGGTGCGATCAATATTCCATGGAGTGAAATAAGTGAATCAACTTTAAAAGAGAGCCTGGATTGTGAGAAATATAACATTATCTTTTACTCTAATAATGATGTACTTTCTGAAAGGGCCTGGTATCTAAATAGACAATTGGGTTGTAAATCAGGCTATGTCATGGATGGAGGATTAAATAAATGGATAAAAAATATCTTGCAACCTGTAAAACCAAGTGAGACTGCTGCAACTGAAGAACAAGAGCTTTATCAATACAGAATAGCAGCGAGAAATTATTTTACAGGATTAAGTTCAGAATTAGAACTTGAACCTTATATCTTACCGGTCAAGAAAAAAACTCCCCCGAAAGTTTTAAAAAAGAAAAAAGTAGAAGAAGAAGAGGAAGGCTGTTCCTAAATATCAAAGCGGAAATAATATGTACAGAATACTATTAATTATTGTGATTTTTCACATTGTTGCTTGTGGTGAAACCCAAAATCAAAGAAATCCTTTTTTATCTGTAGATGAACAGATAAATATGTTTGAGAACACTTATAACTTTATTGAGGCTGAGCAACTTCAAAATATGCTAAACGAAGGCACTGAAGAAGTTATCTTGTTAGACTTGAGGGACAGAATAAAATACGAATCTTTTCATATAGAAGGCGCAAGAAATGTAAGTGTTGCAAATCTTGCTGATAGGAACTTCATGGATGATTTGATTGCTGAAGATAAAGTCATTATTTTATATTCTGAAGATAATACACGAGCAAATAGTACATATAATTTAATGAATAGTCTTTCTCAATCCGAAATCTTAATATTAAATGGAGGGATATCGGCATTTTTAAATTCAAGTGATACACTGCAGATTCATGGCCCTATGGACGCCAAGTACAACTTTAATTTAGTATTTAATGATGCAAAATCAAGAGCTGAGGAAGATTTTAAACCCAATGAACAACCTGTTGTAAAGCCTCAATTAAAACCTATTAGAAAAAAGAAAAAGATTGAAGAGGAAGAAGAAGGGTGCTCTTAATCTGCTTTATGTTTCATACATTTAAAGGTTGAATATCCAGGAATACATTGAAATCGCAGCACCTGCCTCCCGCATCTTCCAATACCTTGTGGATGTTGATAATAGGATAGACTATGTTCCGGCATTGAAAGAAGTCGTAATGATTGATCCCCTTCCCATTAGAGAAGGAAGTCGTTACATTGAGGTAGCAACAATCGGAGGGAAAGAATTAAGTACAACCTATCGTGTTACTCATTTTATTGAAAATAAACGGCTTTCTGCTACAACAGAAAAGAGTGTTTTTCCGATTTCAGTGGATTTATTAATCGACGATAAAGAAGGAAGGTCATTGTTGTTGATCAATATGAACCTAAAGCTATCAGGATTATTTAAAATAGCATCTCCAATTGTAAAAGGCATTGTAGCAGGTCAGGCGAGAGGCATCCTCAATAAACTTAAAGCAAATATTGAAAACAAGATTTAAAACTACTCCCCAAAGTCGATTTTAATATGCTTAGGATGACAGCTTGCACATTTTGCTTCTTCAAAGAAAGTTGTAAAAGGTCGTGAGATTTTCTGTTGTGTCATGACACTGTGTTTAAGTAACTTACCTAGAAGTTCATTGTCAATGTTCATGTCCAGAAAGAGGGTGTCAGGTTCATCTTGATAGGTTATCATGATTACAGGAGATAATCCTCCGCTATCTTCATTGTCATTTTTTACAATCTTCCACTCATAATCCCCTGTCTGTATAAGCTTATTGGATTGATAGGGCATCCATCCTACAGAAATGGCTACATTGGGGTGTATTGCTGAAACCTCATCGGGGTTAATTGTTCTACTATTTTCAAGGGTTAATTCTCTTGTCTTTCCACAATTCATTACAACAATTGCAATAAAGAGGAACATAGCTATGGCTTTCCAATTCATGATGTCTGTTTTTACTCGGAATCAAGATAGAGTAAAACTAAGCACTACATGATGACATATGTCAATCATGATATTGACTTCAGCCACTTTTATTTTGAGAGTTTGACTTTTAGCAAATAAATGATGGATAATAAAGCCATGAAAATCAATACGGCTATCCATTCATTTGGCGAAAGCTGAAATAGGAACCAGGAAATGATGACAAGAGAGATGGCAGGTATGGTAATACCACCAATCAATTTAAATCCTCCTGATTCCATTTTTCTCAATTTTATATTGGCAGCGACCACACCAAAATAAATCAATAAAAGGGCAGCACTGGATATAATGGCCAGGATCTTAAAGCCACCAGCAATAGAAATTATGAAATCAAGTGTTGCATATAATATGATGCCATTTACTGGAGTGAGGAACCGTGGGTGAATTTTAGATAAGAAACCTGGTAAATTTCCATCTCTTCCCCCAGCATATAGAATCCTTGGATATTGATTGACTGAACCACTTAAGGTGCTGAATATTGAAAATGCAGCAGCATATATCATGATAATACCGCCTATAGGCCCTATGAGCCTTTGTAGCGTTTCAGCAAGTGGAGCCTCTTGAAAATCACCCAATTCAGATCCCAACAATCCCTGGCATACCATCTGTATGGCCATGTATAGTAGAATAACTCCCAATATTCCTATAAGGATTCCCTTGGGAATAGTCTTTCCGGGATTTCTAATCTCGCCACTGGCACTAAGTGCCCCTTCACCTCCTCCAAATGCAAAAAACAGCAAAATGCACGCTTCGCCCAGAGAACTGGTTGTCGGAAATTCAGTTATAGTAAGGTTTCCTACGTCAATAAAGAAAATACCGTATAGTACTAGAAATATAAGTGGTAATAATTTAATGGCAGTCAAGGTCTTAATGAGGTTAACTCCTTGCTTAACTCCACGTATATTGACAAGAGCAAAAGTGCCGAACATGATAAAAAAGAATCCAGCTCTGATTATACTATTCTGAAATATCGGAAATTGTGTCGCGAGCATATCGACCATGGCATTGGCTATAGCTGCATCAGCAAGCACTGCATATCCAAACCAAAAAGTAATATTAGATAGAAAACCAGCGTATTCTCCAAAAGCTTGTTGAATGTAAGCATAGGGACCTCCACTTACTGTAATTTTTGTCCCAATCTCTGCAAAACAAAGCATGATCAAGGTGATCAAAATACCACAAACAATAAAAGCAAGCAAAGCCGCATTACCTATAGCAATTGCAACGTAAGCCGGCAAAGCATAGATGCCTGCTCCAACAATAAAGTTAACAAATGTAGATGCCAACCCTAAGGTTCCTATTTCTCTTTTAAGATCTTCAGTTTTGGTACTCATGGGATGTGTGTTGATCCTTTAAAGATAATCAACTTAAGGAAGCATCTTATTCACCCTGAGATTCTGGGGTTTCGACCGATAAATACTACCTTAGCGCATCTCAAATAAAATCACCTGAAAGATGAAAAAACTCCTTTTATCCATTGTCGCCATATCATTTGTAGCACTTGTCTTCGGACAAGGAAATTACTACTATGAAAAATATGGCCCCTTTGATAACTCTATTCCTACACCTGCAGATTTCCTCGGTTACAATATTGGTGACTATCACACCCGACACGATCGTATTGTATCATACCTGGAGAAGCTCAGTGAAGTTTCAGATAGAGCTTCTATCATAGATTATGGAAAGAGTCATGAATTAAGGAGATTGGTGATTCTTCAGATTAGTGATCCAACTCATTTAAATAATCTGGATGGCTTACAATCCAAACACAACGAATTGACCGATCCTCAAATGTCTATTGATATTACAACCTATGAGGATCAACCGGTATTTGTAAATTTAGGATATAATGTCCATGGTAACGAACCATCAAGTTCAGAAGCAGCCATGTTGACCGCTTATGTTCTGGTTGCTTCCAATCATCCTGATATCCAGAAGTTTAGAAGTGGAAGCGTAGTATTCCTTGACCCGACGATCAATCCTGACGGAAGGGATCGACACACACAATGGGCCAATTCACACCGATCCAATATCCTTGCATCGGATCCACTTGATTCAGAACATAATGAAATGTGGCCCAGAGGAAGAACCAACCATTATTGGTTTGATTTAAATCGAGATTGGCTATTAGCTGTACATCCAGAAAGTCAAGGTAAGTTAAATTGGTATCATCAATGGTATCCAAATGTGGTTACAGATTTTCACGAAATGGGCACCAATAGTACCTATTTTTTTGAGCCTATGAAACCAATCGGCTCAAAAGACCCGATCATGCCTAAAGACAATTATACAACCTTGAACGATCTTTTTGCAAAGCAATTTTCTAAAGATCTTGATGCGATAGGATCTATGTATTTCACTAAAGAAGTTTTTGATGGTACCTATCCGGGATATGGTTCTTCTTATCC
>JABDLO010000432.1 GCA_013002995.1 Saprospiraceae bacterium
AAGAATGGAAGTGCAAGCAGTGCTAACAAATAGAATTTTAGTTTCATGTTTTTTTTAGATTTAGTGTTTTACGAATACACCAGAAACATGACTAGAATTTGTTTTGTTTAAGAAATATTGAAAATAATTAAACAAAATATATTATTTGTCGATTTCCTAATCGATTCCTTACTTGTATTTTCTAATCATTAATTATTGATTAGGTCTACTCTTCTCCTCAATTAGTGTCCAACTTTTCTTAAGTTTAGCGATCCAAATCTTGAAATTGATATGAAGAACTTCTTATCCGTAATAGCACTATTGTTTTCGATTAATTTAGTTAGTCAGGATATTCATCCCTCTGCTTCAACAGCAGATGAAAGAATGAAAGCCTATGAGACCAGAATGAACTTGATCCAGGGTTCTCCTATGGAACATATCCCTGTAGACAATATCGGTCCTACTGTGTTCAGCGGACGGGTTTCTGATATCGAAGTCCACCCTGATGATCCATCTAAGTTTTATGTTGCTTATGCTTCAGGTGGTCTGTTTTACACTGGTAATAACGGAACTACATTCGAACCCATATTTGATGATCAAGCAGTCCTTACGGTGGGAGATATTGCCGTTGATTGGGAACGTAATGTCATATGGCTTGGGTCTGGAGAAGTAAACTCCAGCAGATCTTCACATGCCGGAAATGGAATGTATCGTAGTGATGATGGAGGTAAGACATGGAGCCATCATGGATTGGATGAATCGCACCACATAGGGCGAGTGCTTCTGCATCCTGATGACCCCAACACAGTATGGGTTGCTGCTCTTGGACATTTATATTCTCCAAATGAAGAACGGGGTATATTTAAAACAACAGATGGAGGCAAGTCCTGGAATAAGGTTCTATATGTCAATGAAAACAGTGGTGGAATTGATATGATTTTTGACCCTCAGGACAAGAATACAATGTATGCTGCTATGTGGCACCGTGAAAGAAGAGCATGGAACTTTGTAGAATCAGGAACTGGCTCAGGAATATATAAATCTACCGATGGAGGAAATACGTGGAAAAAGTTAAATACTCCATCTAGTGGATTTCCGAGCAATGAAGGTGTCGGAAGAATTGGATTGGCAGCAGGAGTAAAAAATGGCAACACCATTATTTACACTATCTTAGATAACTATAATAGACGTGAAAAAGAAGATGAGGATGATTCAGAAGAACTCACAAAAGACATGTTAAAATCGATGAGCCAGGAGACTTTCCTTGCTCTGGATGAAAAGAAAGTTACAGGCTTTTTAAGAGACAATAGGTTTCCCAGAAAATATAACACAAAGAAGGTCATCAGTATGGTGAAAAGTGGCAAAATCCAGCCAAGTGCACTTGCTGAATACCTGGAGGATGCCAATTCTTTATTATTTGACACCCCTGTCATTGCAGCTGAAGTATATCGATCTGAAGACGGAGGATCTACATGGGAAAGAACACACAAAGAATATCTCAATGGTCTATTCAACTCCTACGGATATTACTTTGCACAAATAAGGGTTGCACCCGATGATGTTGATAAGGTCTACATTATGGGCGTTCCGATATTGAAGTCTGATGATGGTGGAGTTACATGGAAAAACATCAATGGTGATAATGTCCATTCAGATCATCATGCTTTGTGGGTAAATAACAAACGGCCGGGACATCTCATCAATGGAAACGACGGAGGCATCAATATATCCTATGATGATGGAGAAAACTGGATCAAGTGTAATTCTGTCCCAGTTGGACAATTTTATTACATAGCAGTCGACAATGAAAAACCTTATAATGTATACGGAGGGCTACAAGATAATGGTGTATGGGTAGGGCCATCTACTTACAGGAACAATTCCAGGTGGCACGGTTCAGGAAAATATCCTTATGAAGCAATTATGGGAGGTGATGGTATGCAGGTGCAGATCGACAACAGGGATGTCAATACCGTATACACAGGATTTCAGTTTGGAAACTATTTCAGGATAAACAGAGACAATGGCAGAAGGACGAGAATTACCCCAAGTCACGAATTAGGGGAAAGACCATATCGCTGGAACTGGCAGACCCCTATCCTACTCTCTTCTCACAATCAGGACATCGTCTATTTTGGTGCCAATAAGTTATTCCGTTCCATGGATAAAGGGGACAACTTCAAAGCCATTTCTGAAGACTTAACCTCAGGTGGTCGCAAAGGTGATGTTGCTTATGGAACCATTACAACTATTGATGAATCTACATTCCAGTTTGGATTGATTTATATTGGAACCGACGATGGCCATATTCATATGACCAAAGATGGTGGTAACTCATGGACGAAAATCACCAATGGCATACCGTCAGATATGTGGGTAAGCAGGGTAATTGCATCTACACATGAACCTTCCAGAGTATATGCCATTTTGAATGGTTATCGATGGGACGATTTCACACCATATCTCTATGTAAGTGATGATCATGGTATGTCCTGGAAAAGCCTGGCTTCAGGTTTACCTCATGAACCTCTCAACGTTGTAAAAGAAGATCCTGAGAATGAAGACGTCATCTATGTAGGAAGCGATCATGGATTGTATATCTCTATTGACAGAGGAAGGTCTTACATGGCACTGGGCAATATGCCCCATGTGCCAGTTCATGATATTGTCATTCATCCAAGAGATGGTGAGATGGTCATCGGAACACATGGTCGATCGATATTTAAAACCGATATCAAACCCTTGCGATCATTGATTGACGAAGGCATGGAGGAGACTGAATTAATGGTCTTCGATACAAGAAAAATGAGAAGCAATTCTAACTGGGGTCGAATATTTGCATCATACAGAGACCCATTTGAACCAGAGTTAAATTTTATGGGTTACAGCAAAGGTGGTGGTAAAGCAACCATGATAATAAAATCCTCAGACGATTTAATTTTAAAAGAGATGGAGGTAGAAATGAAGACCGGTATTTCTGAATTGACTTATGATATGTCAATTGATGAATCAAGCGTTGAAGACTATACATCCCATTTAAATGAAAATTCCAAGGAAGAAGTATCACTTAAAGAAGCAGATACCGGAAAGTACTATCTTCAAAAAGGAGAATACACGCTTATACTGAAGCAAGGTAAAAATGAATCTTCTACCAAACTTGTAGTTGAATGATCAAAAAGATATTATTGGTACTACTGGTATTGCTGATCATTGGTTTCTTTGCTTTCAGGTCAACCATTGGTCCGCAACTACCTATAGTATCCGGTTATGCAGCTAAAAAAATGTGCTCCTGCACTTTCATTTCTGAGAGAGGCCAGGAAAGCATCCAAAATGAAGACCTTGGAATCTCACCTTTGAATTTAACTAATACAGAGATTGACTTCGAGAATAAGAAGGTTACCACATCCATATTTGGTATGGCTGAAAGAACTGCTGAATACAGAGGCCGTCTGGGTTGTGTGTTATTAAAAGGAAAGGATGACTACAACATTCAGTTGGATATACCTAAAGTCAAACTTAATCCATCCGCTTACTGGCCTTATGGACCACGAGAAATCAGGGATGCTGTTGAAGGTGTTGATTATGAAGCTCTTGACATTGCGATAAAAAATGCTTTCGATCCTTCAATGAATATTGACTCCATCAGAACAAGAGCCGTAGTTGTCATTTATAAAGATACGCTTGTAGGAGAACTTTATGCCAACGGATATGGCGAGGAAACAGAATTACTTGGATGGTCGATGACTAAAAGCGTAACCAGTGCTTTAATTGGTATTCTTTCTAAAGAAGGCAGATTGAGTATCAATGACAAAAACTTATTTCCGCATTGGGATGATGGAAGGGCCAATATCACCATCAACGATTTGCTTCAGATGCAATCAGGATTAAAGTTTGACGAAGTGTACGATGAAATAAGTGATGCAACCACCATGCTATTCATGAGTGAAGACATTGTTTCAACTGCAAGCTATCAACCTTTACTTCATAAACCAGGAACGCACTGGTCCTATTCTAGTGGCACAAGTAATATCATCTCAGGACTGATCAGGACAAAATTCGAAAAACACGAAGACTACCTTAAGTTTCCTCACGAAGCCTTATTCAATAAGATCGGAATGCAATCTGCTCATCTCGAAATAGATGAATCAGGTAATTATATAGGATCATCTTATTGCTATGCTACACCGAGGGATTGGGCAAAATTTGGGATGCTTTACCTAAATGATGGAATATGGGGAAATGAAAGAATTCTTCCTGAAGGATGGGTTGACTACAGCAGAAAAGCCGCTGAAAATTCTGATGGCATCTATGGTGGTCATTTCTGGCAAAATCACAATCGGGTTGCATACCCGGATGTACCGGAAGATCTTTATTCATGCAATGGACATGAGGGACAATTCGTTTTTATCATACCATCATACGATGCAGTAATCGTTAGGATGGGGTTATCTGAAAGTTTTGATATCAATAATTTCCTTAAAGAAGTACTCGATGCCTTGGAGCCGCTGTAGCCTACTTTTGTTGCTTTTAATACTATTCTCATTTGGATGCAGCACACCAAAGGGAATCCCGGAAGGATGGAAGAAATATGACATGGAAGGGCTTAGTTTCTATGCTCCAGGGGGTTTTACCTCCAATAAAGACCTGATGTTGTTCTATAAAGGTGCTGATACCATAAGGGTTGTCGCTGGTAAAAACAACAACCTCCCACTTTCTCTGGAAGAGTCTTTTATGAATGCATTTAATGCTTATCACTACAACAAATTCTTCGATAAGGTAATGATGGATCCCAAAGTCAAAAAGATCTTTAGAGACTCTGTACAACTCGTTGACATCTTCCCTACAGAAGGAAAAAATGTTACCGGCTGTTCAAACTGCAACGTACTGGCAAAGATAAAATTCAAGAAAAAAGTATTTGACTTTCCTGTTCAGATGAGTGAAACAGAACTCAATGACCACCATTGCTACATGCTCCTGGATCAATCCAATGAAAAGTATAAGAAATTGATCTACATAGCCAGTAATCATTGCGGATATAGCAAAACCTATGTTGAATCCAAAAAGAGTGCATACACCATCATTTTCACCGGATTGTACGCCGATGATCTGGCCATAGCTCAAACCGTGAAACTATAATTATACCATTCGGTATTTATATTTATTTTTGAAGATATGGGTAAGAAAGCTGAAGAAACAACCAGGTTCATTATCAAGAAAGTTGCACCATTATTCAATAAGAAAGGATATCATGGCACCAGCATGCACGATATTGTTTCTGTAACCGGTTTAACGAAAGGAGCAATTTATGGTAATTTCAAAAACAAAGAAGAATTGGCAATAGCAGCATTCAATGCTTCTGTAAGAAAGATATTATCGAGCATAGGTGAAGCGATGTTGGATTGTAATTCTGCCCATGAAAAACTATACGCAATAACGGACTTCTATAAAGAATACGTAATTAAAACCAATGAATATGGGGGTTGTGTAATTCTAAACAAAGGATTAAATACCGACTTCCAACAAGAGGCACTCTCAAAAAGAGTAAAAGATATTGTCTCGAAATTAACTGCTAACATTGCCAACATTATCGAAGAAGGTAAAAATGATGGGTCTATAAAAGCTGATGTGGATGCATTATTAATGGCTGGTAGAATTTATGGAATGCTCAATGGCGGCGTATATATGTCAGGATTACTCCAGGATCAAAAATACCTGGATGACATCATAGTGCAGGTGAACAAAATCATCATTGAAATGAAAAACTAATTATTACAGCATTACAAACCAATCGGTATAATATATACTACACGGTGATCTATTACTCGTGCTTGTTCCCATGAAGTGATTTATCAGGTTACCGGGGGTTGTTTTTATTTCATGTTTTCCTTTATTATATGTTTACAACTTTGCCACTCCGAGGCTAATATAGAATAATATACAGTATCTCTCCTAAATCCATCAAGCATCAATGTGTGACTTCTTAAGCATCCTTCATATTGGGCTCCAAGCTTTTCAACTGCCCTTCTTGATTGCTGATTCCTCGCATCAATTTTAAATTCTATCCTTTGCATTCCAGCTTCTTCAAATGCGTATTTCAGCATCAATAATTTAACATGCCCATTCAATCCTGTTCCTTGGTGATTTCTTCCGATCCAGGTCCAACCGATTTCTACTCTTTTGTGGTGATCAGAGATGTTGCCGTAGCTTGTACATCCTGCGACAGATCCCGAATTCTTATCATAGATGACATACGCATTCCTATCCTGAATGGCTTCTTGCAGGTATACTCTAAGTTTTTCTTTGGTGCTTATATCGGAAGGTGAATACTTCAATAAACCCGGATTCTGCTGGGAAACCTGCCAAAGCCCATCCAAATCATCCAAAGTCACTGGAATCAGTCTGACTCTTTCATTTTCTAATGTGGGTTGATCCATTTTAATTTTCTATTTCCTGATTGATTAAATCAACAATAACATCAATTTCTTTTTTCCTCGTCAGGAAATTGGTAATACAAACCCTGGCACAAGATATATCACCTACCGGATATACAGAAAGCCACATTCTTCCCTTCCGAATCAATCTCTGAACAAGGTTGTGCACCCAACTCGGATCATTTACTTTATCTTCTCTATTAAAACATAATATCGGAAGATCAGTCTTATTATAAACTTTCCAACCGGACTCCTCTAATTTAGCCTTCATATACTTTCCCGTCTCAATGTCATCCTGGATAGATTGTCCATAGCCTTCCCACCCTATCATCAACAATGCCATATAAAGTTTCATAGCTGTTGATCTCCTTGACCACTGGATGGAATGATTGTATGGATCAACGACTTCCATACCTGCAGCATCTTTAGGCATATAATCCGTTGTCATATTAAAAGCCTGACTCAATATATTCATGTGTGGTGTCAAGAAAATTCCCGCTCCCATTGGAACAGAAAGCCATTTATGGGCATCGAATGTTATAGAGTCTGCCTTCTGAATCCCATCCAATAAATGGTTGTAATCCTTTGTAAGAATGCAAGCCCCCCCGTAAGCCGCATCTGCGTGCATCCACATCTCATATCGGTCGGCAATTTCCCTAATCTCCTTTAAATCATCAAAGGCTCCAGCTCCAGTTGTTCCTTCAGTTCCAACAACCATAAAAGGTAATTTTCCTGCCTTAATATCATTTTCAATTTTTTCCCTTAAAACATCCATTCTCATCTGTAAGTCATCATCGACATCAATAGATACAACTGCTTCTGTTCCTAGTCCGGTTATCACTGCAGCCTTTAGAATGGAATGATGGGACTCTTTACTTGCATAAATCCTTGGTTGCACATTTATAGAATTAACTCCTTTTTCTTTTATACCTGGAAATCTGTGTTGCAATGCACAGCACAAGGCTGTGAGATTAGCTTCTGCTCCTCCTGAAGTAAATACACCGTCTGTGTTTTCTCCTATTCCAAATTTCTTACCCAGTTCCCTAATGACATGACTCTCAATCTCAACACCAAAAGGAGCATGACTCCATGATGCCATCTGGGGATTGATCGTAGCTGCCACAGTATCACCCATTATAGATGGAAAGCTAGTACGAGGATTAAATAATCCCATGTAGTGCGGATGTGGGGTATGGACATGAAATTTTGTAAACCCTTCCAATACATAGTCGATTGCTTCCCTATATGGAATGCCCTTCTCAAGGTTCTGGTTTTCAACAAATTGCCTCACTTCAATCTGGTCCAGAATGGGTGCCACCCTAAGATCAATGGTATTATCACTATAATCCTTTAATCTATCAGAAAGATATGTCCATGCTTTTTCTCTAATTTCCGGTGTAAAATCAAGCGTCATGTGAAAATCTTTTATGCTGAAAATTAGCCATTTTAATGATGGCCTCAAGTGAAAATCAAGTAAAAAAATTCATGACCACAATCAGTGAAACAATTACCATGCTCAGAGTGGAATTGATTAACTTAGCAGCCACTTGATAATTCATTAACCTAATCAATCTGAAATGAAGAAATTACTTCTATTGACCATGATGATGCTCATGGCCATATCTACATCAATCATAGCACAAGACAACAAAGAAAAGGAGAAAGAGCCCCTGGATGAAATATCCATCTCTGGTCTTAAATTCAGAAACATAGGACCTGCTCTAACATCTGGAAGGATCTCAGACATCGCCGTTCACCCTGGCAACAATTTCACTTATTATGTTGCTACCTCTTCAGGA
>JABDLO010000434.1 GCA_013002995.1 Saprospiraceae bacterium
CCTACGGTCAGGGATGGCCATACACACCCACTTGAGATATATGCAGGAGTTGTCACTCGTGAATACACTCCTCCTTCCTTTAGTTTCTTTAAATTAGGTAAATGCCCTTCTGACATCCACTTCTCAACAAGCTCGACTTCTGTGGATTCCAATACGATTAAAATCAATTGAGGGCTTTTCTTCATGTTTCAACTTGAGTTTATAAAGATGATCCTAAATGTATAAATATGTCATGGATTTCTTGGTCCTGAGATACGATTCTTAATTATTAAGTTTTAACTCCATTGTTTTAAATATAGTCAGGATACTGAAGTACAACTAGATATTAATAGTATAGAAGTACTCGATCTTATTGAAAGCGCATCAATCAATATTATATATATTCTACCTTCTGGAGCCCCATTCTTTAAGGATTTAATACATCCAATGATTTACCCCAGAAAATCTTAATTTAACTCCATAAAATTTAAACCGATGCACTATTTACGATTATTCCTATCCTCGTTACTATTGATTTGCACAATAAAAATAGCTTTTGCTGCCTTTCCGATTCCCAATTCCGGAAATACATCAGGCATGGAAATGGTAAGAATCAAAGCTCAAACACTTGAAGATTTTGGATCGATAGCTGGAACTGTAACGATAGACGGCAAAAATGCAATTGTCACATTTTGGGATCCTGATTCTATCGACATCTTAACTCCTCCAGGAGTTGGAATTGACAGGCAGATACTGATTACACCTAATGCTGGAGGAACCATTTCTGGCGGATTATTCTCATATAACCCACCGGAAATTCTCAATGTAAGTCCAGGTCTTTTAAATGCTGCCGGTGGTCAGCTCGTAACCATTACTGGAAATAATTTTGGAACCAGCCAACTGGGTAATCCCATATTAAGTATAAACGGAGAAATGGTTCCTGCGAGCAATATAAATCATGATAACATTTCTTTCTTCATGCCTCCGGGTACCGGTACAGGAATACCTATTCAATATAGTATCGGAGGGCAATCATCAGGATCATATACAGTGGATTACAAACCTCCTTTATTGGTCAGGCTATTACCTGATGAAGCTTGTACAGAAGGAGGTGATACCATCATACTATTTGGATTACACTTTGGAGAAGGGAGCAATGCTCCACAAGTTCTCATAGGCAATTATTCAGCTCAAAATATTTTATTGAGTGATCACATGTTGATGGTGGTAACTCCTCCTCATGAGCCTGATTTTAAAGAAGTAGTAGTCACTATAGGTGGTCAGCAAAGTAATACCATATCTTTTAAAGAAACAGCTCCTAAAATCCTTCATTTGATACCATCAGAATGGAATACTGAGGGAGGAATTCCTGTGACTATTAATGGTAAAAATTTTAGCCCACTTGGAGCTAACACATTGCGAATAAATGGAGATTTAGTGACCATTGATACCCACGGAGCTTCCAGTCTGACATTTACGGCACCTGCCGGATCAGGCAGTAACAACACCATAGAAGTAACCAGTGGAGGTATCAAATCAGATCCTTTCATATTCCATTATCCCGTTCCTGACTTGACGAGTATTTCTACATCTGGCAATTCTACTTTTGGTGGTTTTGATGTCACATTAACCGGTCTAAACCTTGGCGATGATATTGCCACCAGAGTATATGTCAATGGGTCAGAAGCTTCAAGTGTAGTTGTAAGTAATGGCACCCAAATCCAATTTACAGCACCTCAGGGGACAGGAACCAACATCCCTGTTTACATTGAAGTGGGTAATCAAAGATCAGACTCCCTATTCTATGATTATGAACTTCCTTCATTGGCAAGTATAACCGGTCCTTTCACCAATGATGAAAACGCTTTTATCCAGATACTGACCAACTTTATTTCTGATCAGAATACTGATATGCAGGTTTTTATTAATGGTAAAGAGTTTTTCGGCTTTAATCCGGGACCCACAATTTTACTATTACAGGATTTACCATCAGGAGGAGGCACCAATAATGAGGTTTATGCCATTGTCGAAGGCATCCAGACCAATACCCTGAACTTTAATTATCCGCCTCCAATTATCAATAGTCTTAACCCTTCAGCAATAACACCAGGTGATTTGATTACAATCAATGGAAACAGCTTTGGTACAGAGGGTGCCCCGTTAAATGCCTTCCTCAATGGCACATTGATGGAAATCTATAGCCATACACCAACCGAGTTGAAGTTAATTGTTCCTCCGGGTTCCGGGACCAACCTTCCTCTTGTGATTCAAGTTGGAAATCAACCCACACTTCCTTTCCCGGTCTCGTACAAAGTAGCTGGCCAAACAGAGGAAGTCCAGGTATTGGGAAGTCTTAAGATTGAAAATTTAGGTGCGGTACTTGGAAACACTGTACTTGCTGTTGGTCCAGATGGAAAAGTATCCAGGTTGAGATTACCGATGCTCAAGGTTTCAACTATAGGAGATACTTTGTACCTTGGCAAAGATCAATTTGTCATCATACCAGGTATAAGTGAAGCAAATAGGTAATTCCTGCAGGCTATGTTTTATTTCTTCTTAATGCTTTCTATTTTCTCCTTGTGGTAGTCGCTGCCGCTGAGCTCATATGCCTTCGTGGCAAATTTGAATGCATTTTCAGTATCATTTTGTGACATACAGAAATCTGACATGGAATCATAAGCGTTGGCACTCTTGGGATAGAATTTAATGGCAAACTCAAAGTACATTTTCGCCTTTTCAATTTGTTCCATATCCATGCTCATATATCCAAGCACATTCAATAAGTCCTCTGGATAAGGAACTTCTTCATATTGGAAATTCTTCTTCAATTTTTCCGATCTGGAATTGATGATTTCCACCAGCTCATCCGTAGGCGTTTCCGGAGAATTTATTTTATCAGTATGCTCCATCTGATACCATTGAAAGAGTGATATCATGCCATCCATTATAGAAGGTAGAGGAACGGTACCATGTAAGTCTCTTGGATAAAA
The DNA here is from genome assembly GCA_013002995.1 of Saprospiraceae bacterium. Classification (GTDB taxonomy): domain Bacteria; phylum Bacteroidota; class Bacteroidia; order Chitinophagales; family Saprospiraceae; genus JABDLO01. The sequence goes on from JABDLO010000434.1 coordinate 2,970, forward strand.
CTTCCATTCATGCCTGAGACCATTTTCTTCAACTTCCTTTACCATATCCATGAATGATAAGATCGACCTTGAAAATAATGTAAAGAATGATTGATCCCCCCTTACATTGTCGATGGTTACTGTAGGATCTTGCATGTGCAATTGGCCGCTCAATGATACAAAGAGGGATTTGCCGGTATAATCCTGGTTGAGTAGTGAGTCCCTCCCCATCGACAGCATCCTCTGATCATCCCAGTCCAAGCTGGGGTCAATGGCAAGGTAATTTGTGAAAAGTGCAGGATTCTTCAGAAGGGCATTTATGGTAAACTGACCACCATAAGAGTGTCCAATTAGCGTTCGGAATGATGTGACAGGGTAGTTACTTTCTACATAAGGGATCAATTCTTCAGCTATAAATTTCAGGAACTGGTCTGCTTCTCCATGCTCATAATTGGGAGGCATTCTTTCAGCAGTATTTATTAATGGGATCGTTAAGTCCCGGGTTCGATTTTCTTTATTAGCAATACCAACCAAAATCATTTCTGGCATAAAACCACCAAAATAGAATTCATGAACATTTATGAGAGCCGGAAGCATGACATCTCCATCCAGGATGTAAACAACCGGATATTTACGATCTGAATTGGGGTCGTAATCAGAAGGGATTTGAACATATATTTCCTTGGATTCATTTAGGATTTGAGACTTTACAATATCAATCTTTCCGGCTTGAATCAAATATACTTGTTCTCCCTGAGAATTCCCTTCCTGGAAAAGAAATAGTATGGCTACAATAGTTAATAGGTGGAATTTTAGCTTCATGGCGGAAAGATAATTAAAGGTGAGAATGAATTTTTGTTTATTTTCAATGGCCTTCATTCATATTCAATGGCCTCCAGACCCCTCCATAGATTTCATCTTCGGTTCCGAAACAATGAGTACTATTGATCCCCTCGCACGCACCTGAAAGTGCTTCAATTTTGAAACCATAAATCTCCTTGGTGGTTTCTATGGATTCATAAATGGTGATCGGATTTTTTTTATCTGTGGTGTTAACCTTTCCTAATTTATATACTATTGAGTAGAAAGGTCCGGAATCTCCCTGGTCCTCAGAAGCTGCCGCCCATATTTCCCCATTTTCATCTAAATGGAAGTCCGTGATGTCTCGTTTGGTCAATGGATCATTCCAGTTACCTGGAACATTCACCTCTTTTCCCTGTAGCCCTGCCCCACTCATATTGAATGTATGATTGTTCAGGTCAAGTATTCCCCACCTGATGATGCCGTGTGGATTGGCTGTTGAACCTCCTCTTTCACCCAAGACGACGATCCTTCTATCTGTATCATAAGGAAGACATAATATTGCTTCATACTGATCTCCTGTTACACCAAAATCATTTCGGTCCTGCATCGGCAATTGAATACTACCCACCAATGTTGCCTCAAGGCTTGCAGTATCAACTTTGAAATGAAAAACCCGGCCTAGATTTCCCTGCCAATTGCCGGATTCAGCAGCTAAGAATTCATGTGCTTTCCCAGGCACACTACAGATGCTTTCAAGATCACTTGAGATTCCATCCTCATCCCAGGAGGTAATTGCAATGGGTAAAACATTCAAAGATTCGTCTTCAACATTGATCATACTCATTCTGTACCCATCAATGTAGCTTTTAAGATCATAAACAACTAAATAAGTACAATCATCAATCTGCTCCATTCCACTGGATCCACCTCCAGGCCTGGCTACGGCGACTTGTGTAAACTGACTATTGTCCAGCTCCTTGCCGGTATTACAAGACATTGCCATTAATATCAAAATCAATACGATCACGTTGTATTTAAATTTATTTAAGGGGTTCATCTAAAGTGCATTATTTTAAATCAAAAAAAGAGGATTTGATTCTTAGGCTACAATAGTATACGAATTTATCAATCCTGATGCTCTGAAAAAGTTATCACGTAGTTGTTGTTATCAATAATTGAAAATTCAATGGCATTGTAAAATGTGGTTTCCAGGTCTCGGTAGATTTCAATTTTATGTTTTATACTTTCATAAAACGGATGGATTCCTTCCATCTTGACGTATAACAATAAAGAACCGCCATCTTGCCTGCTGACCTCAGGCAATTCATCTCCCAGGCTCTCAAAAGTCTGAAACATGAAAGTCACTTCACCATTCATCATTAAAACAAAAATGGGTGTCTCAAAATCCGGTACAGCATCAACAACCTGAAATCCAAGTTGCTTATAAAATTCAATCGTTTCAGAAATGTCCTTTACGAAGATATTGGGTGCTACGGTCTGCATGATAAGTGATTATTGGGTAATAATGAAATTATATTATGTACAAGATAATCCATAAGATAAAAATTCAATTACGGGCATATTCCTCCTAAGTCGCTTTTGAATTCTATCATTTCAATACAGGTGGTTTTCTATGCATCGTGGCCTGCTCATATGCATACGCCATCTTGATCAAGGTAGGTTCACTATACATGCGCCCCAGGAATTGGATGCCAGCAGGAAGATTCCCTTCCGTAAACCCCATCGGAACCGTAAAGGCAGGTTGTCCGGTATGAGGAGAAATAACCTGGTTATTATCTCCTTTGTATTCCTCACTAAAGCGATCAATTCTTGCTGGCTTGAAGTTCCAGGTGGGATAAACCATTGCGTCCAATTGCAAGGAATCCATAGTATTTTCAACGGCTTCTCTAAAAGCGATTCGTCGTACATCATTATACACATCCATGCATTCAAGGTCCTTATCATCCCACCTTTCTTTATTTTCTGCATTACGGGCCAATCTTGAACGGGTATATTCGGATTTTGTTCCAATTCTGATGATGTCTTCCAAAGTCTTTATGGTATCATTCTTCACGTAGGTTGCCAGGTATTCTTCCAGGTCTTTCCTGAAATCCGCACACCATTGGTCTTGTTTGAGTGAGTCAAAATCCGGGACATCAACTTCATCAATCACCACAGCACCTTTTTGTTTCATATCAATCAATGCCTGATCAAAAAGTGTTTTGATTTCAGGATCAGGATCCTCATCTCTCACTCTTCTCAACACCCCTATCCTAGCTCCCTGAAGTCCATTTGCGTCCAGGTATTGATGATAATTAGAGGATGCTTCCTTCTCACCATATTTAGTTAAGGGATCTAAAGGGTCGTAACCAGCTATCACTTCTAATACCCTTGTAGCATCTTCGACAGTACGACACATAGGTCCTGCTACATCGTTTCTTAAGTATAATGGAATAATACCGCTTCGACTTACGAGTCCCAAAGTTGACCTAAATCCTACCAAAGCACCGTGTGAAGAAGGTCCCCTGATAGAGTTTCCAGTGTCAGTACCCAGGCCGATGACTCCCATATTGGCAGCCATCGCCGCTCCTGTTCCGCCGCTTGATCCTGCTGGCACATGATCTAAATTATATGGATTCCTTGTAGTTCCGTGTGTTGAGCTTTCAGAATGCATAGGGCTGAAAGCCCATTCTGCCATATTCGTCTTAGCCAGGATGATGGCTCCAGCCTCCTTCAGTCTTTGGATGATGAATGCATCCTCTCCTGCCACGAAGTCTTTTAGTGCAAGCGACCCACCAGTTGTGGGCAAGGTCTCTGTATTAATATTGTCCTTTACAAGGAGCGGGATACCATGAAGTGGTCTTAGCTTCCCAGTACTTTTAAACTCTTCATCTAACTTTTTTGCAACAGAAACAGCTTCAGGGTTTACTACTGAAATGGCATTGATCTGCTCATTATAAACTTCAATGCGCTTAGTATAGGCTAAGATTAATTCCTGACTATTATATTTTCCATCTTTATAGTCCTGATGAATCTGGGAAACAGTAAGTTCGTCAAGTTCAATTTCAATTGGAGAAATATCAGAATTACATCCAAATGAAAACATTATTAAAAGAAAGCAAAAAACATACGCTTTCGGGTATTTTTCTATGGACAATAGCTCAGTACCATTCATTCTTATTCATTTGCTCTTGAAAAGAAATCAATTTAGCAAAAATTCCAGTGCGTGTGGCAATCTAAAGGATGCTTCTTCAAAGCTGTGAGTCGCACATTTAATAATATTCGTGTGAGTTCGTGCACTACTATCTTGAAGCTGAATAAGAGCAATTAGTTTTTGGATATCATAGACCGCCATCTTATTATCCTCGTGATCTTCCTGGCAATCATCGAGCCCCATTTCATTCGTAC
>JABDLO010000436.1 GCA_013002995.1 Saprospiraceae bacterium
CTGATTATCAGGTCGAGAACCCAATGGACTGGATTGCGTATATCAAGCAAGACGAAAACAATGCGTTGAAAGAGGTGTATAAAACCCACCGGGATGCTTGTGAGATGTGGTTGCGGTCCAAGTACCAGGTCACCCATGAAGATGCTCGAGAGGTCTTTCAATCCACCATCATTATTTTATATGACAATGTGATGACGGGTAAGCTCACGCGGTTGGACTCCAGCATTAAGTCATACATATACAGCATTGCCAAGAACAAGGTCCGTGAACATCACCGCCAGCAATCGAAGATCATTGATGGAGAGCGGTTGAGCAAACAAGCCAGTGAAAATGGCGTTCATGAGAAACTGTTGTTGGAATCAAGGATCAACCAGGTAGCAGAGACCTTAGCTTCTATGGGTGACCCTTGTAAGTCCTTATTACAATTGTTTTATTACAAGAAATTATCGATGACGGAGATTGGCACCCTGATGGGTTATAAAAACGCCGACACTGTTAAAAATCAAAAATATAAGTGCCTCAAGAGGTTACAAAAGTTATTACATCACCATAAAGACATTGAAGAAAGCATTGAAACCTGACGAACAAGACATATGGATCAATAAGTATCTAAGAGATGAAATGACTGAAGAGGAGCGGAAGGACTTCGAGCAGCAGCTGGAGGGTGATGATGCATTACACCAAAGGGTGGAAGCCATGAAAGAAATACAAGCAGGCATACGGCAATCAGTATTGAATGAGAAGAAGGAGATGATGGGGGAGTGGGACGAGGAACTTGATGAGGAGGGGTCCTCGTCAATCGCTACCGACTTCGCTAAAGCTTCGTCGGTCAAGTCGGAGGACACAGTCGGTAGTCAGCGGTCGGCAGTCAAAAGTGAGCAAGAGAATAATGTGGTGGAAATGAAACCCAAGCCTAATTATAACCGGTGGTTATTGGTGTGGCTGTCAGCAGCGGCGGTGATGGTGCTGGTGGCTGTGATGGTGTGGCCGGGGGAGGTGAAATTAAGTGAAGAGTATGCTTATTTATTGGATAATGAATTTGAGACATTGATAAGGCATGAAACAAAGCGGTCTTCAGAATGGATAGATCCGTATACTAGAGAACAGAGGGTCGCTTATGATTTGTTTCAGGGGCAACAGTTTAAACAAGCTATACCAAAATTGGTGAAATTATGGGAGGATGAAAGGGATTCAACCGCATTTGGATACTTGGGCTACTGCTATATTTTTATTGGGAATGAAAAAAAGGGAGAATCAATACTAAATCAAATACAATGAAATACTTTTCAATTATTATAATCATTCTAATAATTACATCTGGTTGCAAAAATGAAAATGAAACTCCAGGACATGACCAAGAAACAGAAATGACTCATCATTACCTGTCAGAAAATGGAAAAATCACACGTTTAAACGATACCTCCCTTGGATTTATTAAAAAAATGAAAATAGAGACCAAGAGTGAAAACCTGGAAAGGTTTTACTTTACTGGATCAAAATTAAACTCGGGACAATCAGCAAATAGAACTTGTATACCTTTTCACTTATCAGTTTCAAAAAAATTTGAAGAATTAAAAGATTTTAAAGATGTGCCAGAAAGCGGAATTTTTGTCGTTGCTCCTCCTAAAGACCAAAGTGGTTTTTTACTAAGAGGTCCTTTTGGATGTATACCTAGAATTCCTCTTATGAGTTCAGAAAAAGACTCTGAAAAAATCGTTCGTTTTCATTTAGCAGAGAAAGACAAAAAGAGAGTGTTTATTCCTCTAGCCGCTGCGTTTCATTATTCAAAAGGAGGGAGATCAATGAGAGATACTATTCCTGCTTATGGTATTTATTTTTCATGTAATAAAGAAACTGCAGATGAAATTGAAGAAATTATTCAAACAGATATTGATGCTGAGGTTGAGGTTGATTTACCACCTGAAACTGACTACGAATTAAATAATCTTTTAATAGCCCCTAAAATAACTATTGTATATTATAAAAATGGAACTGAACTGAAAAAGACATTTACAACAAAATTATAAACAACTTATTACATTCCCCCAATATCGTGGATCGGAAAACCTATTGATAGTATACGATTTCAATTTTGATTTCCTTAATTGTTTTAATTTATAATACGATTTAAAAATGTAAGCAGCGGCTGCATCCTCTGCCGCCCAAAGCTGTGAGACAACTTCATCTACACCCATAGCTTTAAAATAGCGTGTAAGTGTGTATGCTCCTTCTCCCACTTCATAAACCCCTTTTGCACTTTCGCAGGAGGCCAGCACAACCCTGTTGGCATTGGTATTAAGGCCCATCAATTCATAACCATATAAAGTGTCAATCTCGCCTCGAGGAGTTCTGAAGAACAGTTTTACATCTTCGCGGGTGTTGCCTGAAGCGGCACCGTGAACAGCCATATGAATGGTTGAAATCTCAGGATCTTTGAGGGTTTTGAAGAAATTAGCCTTGGTGGCTCTCTTGCCAGTATAAATTTCAGAATCTGGGTGCAATTTTTTAATTGCTTTGGCTGATCCTATAGTGCCTGGTAATTCATTTAATTGTAAATCGGATCCAAGCGTTTCACTGCTAGTAAAGGCAAATACCGCAATTTTACCATTTTCCCTTTTCTCAGATTGTAGCTTCATAACCCCTCTAATGTTTGATGAATAACGGATCTCATGGTCATGGATCAAATATTTCAATTCTGAGAAATCCCTTGGAGATTCTATTGTATCTGATACGAGTGTTTCAATATTTAAAAAATTAAAAATACCATCTGGCGAATAAACAATCTTTTCAAAAGAATCAATGACCTCTCTAAATATACTATCATAAATGATATAAACATATTTTTGATAGTCTGAAATTGTAAGAGTTGATTCTCCAGAGTGATACCTCAATATAGTGTCAAGGGCTATACGAACATCATCATTAAATTGAATTTCCTCAAGCTTGTATCCATTTGGTGAGACCATCATCAATATTATTTTATTTCCTATTACATTCAAACTAAGAATCTGAGATTTATAATCTTTGCTCCATTTTTGTAATTCATTCAATCTTGGCAAATCTATTATCAGCAATTCACCACTCTTATTTTCAAGGTTGTAATATATGTTCTCTAGCCTTTGAATTTGTGAATTATAGCCCGCCCCAAAGTCATTTCCATGTGCATTTGCTTCTTTGATCTTTTTATTAAGACTAATGGCTTCTTTTCTTAGTTGTTTATCCTCAATAAAAGACGTTCTGGTCAAGAGTTCTTCTTGTTGCATCAATGCACTCTTATTTTTCTCTGAAAATGAATAGAACATTTCGAGAGATTCATAGGAACTATCTCTTACATACCATTCATGGGCAAGAGACATTCCCAATTGGTTTATTTGGTTCCTGTAATTGAAGAAATAAAGAATGTCGTCTTCCAACACTACCTTCATTTGCTCATATTGAAGTGAATCACTCCTTAAGAGTAGATTATAAGAGCTTGTCCAATCTTTCTCATCTCTAGATTTTAAAAATTTTGTTAAATATATTTCGCCACGCCTCAAGTCGCTGATATAACTAAACCTTTCATCATCTGCCTTATTATAAATTTCAAATGCATTGACAAAATCACCAATTTGTTCATACGCTTCTGACAATTGATAATACAAGGAATATAATACTGGTTTACTTGGATTTTCTAAAGTCATTTCAACCTCAATAGCATTTATATATGCCGGTATACATAAATCATATTCTTGCCTATTATAGTGTAAGAACCCTCTTGCCCTGTTGTAATTGGCAAAATCGCCATATTGTTCTATAAGATTTCTGTAATAAATATCAATAGAATCCAATTTGAGTTCATCATTCCACATGATGTAATTAAAGTACTGGCTTAGGAGAGCTTCCTGAGTAAGCTTCTGATTGTTGGATTGTACTGCAAACTGATAGGCCAATTTATTTTGGATCTCAGCTTCCTTATTTTCTCCGATTCTGAAAAGCATAAATCCAAGGTTCCTGTGAGCCCTCGATTTATGTTTCACATTTGGCTCAAATGAATAAGATTTAAAATCACACATTAACCTGGCGTAAGAAATTCCAAGGTTGACTTTCCTTCTGTTGATGCACAGACTTATAAACTGATCATAAAGCTCAAAATGGAGGCGGGTTATGCTATCGCATCCTTGAATTTCGTTGATAGCTTGACTATTATATTTCCAGGCACTGTCTAAGTCGAAATATCGAGTATACTTATTTAAACTATCAATAAATTCGTACGGATTCCTTAATTCTGTGCAATTGAATCTGTCATGTGTACAATCAGATAATGATAATGTGATAAGGGCCCAAATTGTCACCCATTTAATTAATCGGAAGGACATTTATTTTTTTTTCTTTGAACATGATATCACAACATATTTTGAATTAATTCTCCATCTCTTTTTCTTTTTCCCATCGATATCCAACTTATTCTTACTATGTGCCCTTCTTTTGTTTTTATTTTTCCCGTTAATTGCTCCTTGAAAGAATTTTTTGTTTTTCAAACATCTTTCAAGATCCTCCAAAATTTTATCATCCTCACTTTCTAATTTAACGTAAAGTGTAACTTTCTTTTCCTTCCCGCCTATTTTATTTTTAATCCCAGCTTCTTCAAATACGAGATACAAGTCGCCATTTTTATCTCTCTTAAGTTTAGGTCTTGTAAAACTTGAGGTGCTTGCAATTGGAATACACCCATACGGACCAGCTGACATTTGTACTGTAGAATACTTATTTCCTCTTCTTAAATAGTTTTCAATTGGTTCAATGATTTCTAGTATTTTTTCTTTGGTTTTGTACTTAATTACTTTAAAATCAAGAATCTTGTTATAGTCAAATAATTCTAAACTCTCTTCAAGCAAATAGTAGGTCTTTTCGAAAAAAGAATAGTTAATAGATTCTTCATTATATGAAAGCGACTTTCCATCGATAATTTTTACTGGAACCAATGTTATATTATCAATTTCAATTTTATTTTTCGCTTGTATTTCTGTAATTAGCCCATTGATGTGTTCAAATTCGTGATAATGCATAATGTATTACGTTGTATGAATTAATTAGAATAGTGTATTCTTTCCAACTTAAGTTATTTAGCAATCGCTTAGTATGTTTATGATTCTAATACACAAGGAGTAAATAATGGCCACTGCAATATTTTATAAAATGGTTGCAAATCCATATATGTTTTTCCTAAACTTAAGTAACCCATCAAAATGTAAGACTTGAATATTTTATAAATTTAAAACCTTCAAGGTTACCTCTCCCCACTCTCTGCATTAAGACCCGAAAGGTCGTCTCTCAATCGTCCTTCCTAAGATAAGGAATAATTATCACTTCCAGGTAATGGGTAAAGACTCATCTTACCATGGGTGTGGTATGGACGATCGGGAGCTGACCCATTGTATCAATTAAATCATACCCAAAATGGAGAAGTTTAAACCTATCAGGATGCTAATGCTGGCATCTTTTATACTCATTCCTTTTATTAATTATGGTCAGTGCGATCCTCCGGAAGCCGTCTGTATGGATGTGACCGTTACTCTGGATTCTACCGGGCAATACATGCTGGACCCTTCAGAAGTGGATGCAGGGTCCACCGCCCCCTGTGGATTGCAGAGTATGACCCTGGACAATACCATATTCACCTGTGCGGATGTTAATCCACAGCCTTCACCCACTGCTATATTTCAGTGGGAAGCAGGGGATTCCATCTTGCAAAATGCAGGAGAAATTAAAGTAGATGGCTCAGGCAATATCTATGTAGCCGATATCAACGATGATGTCATCTACAAATTCGATCCAGCTGGAAACCTGATCCAGACCATTGGAGTCAAAGGCTTTGGAGTGGGGCAATTTGCCAGCCTGAGAGGAATTGAGGTGGACGCATCGGGCAACATTTATGGAACCGACGATAACCGGGATAAAATATTGGTCTTTAATTCAGCTGGTACGTTTCAGTTTGAGTTTGGATCATCTGGTTCAGGAGTTGGGCAATTTACCAATCCCTGGAGGCTCTCCGTATCTTCATCCGGGATCTATGTCACGGATAACGTGCAAGACAAGATCCTGGTTTTTAACGGGGGCGGGGCCTTTCAATACGAATTTGGAAGCTTCGGGACCAATCCCGGAGACCTGGATAATCCAGCCAATATCGATCATGATGCAGCAGGGAATGTTTATGTCCTGGATCAGCACCGCAGAAAAGTCATTAAGTACAATGCTGCAGGGAGTTTCATCAGTGAATTCGGAGAAGCTCCATCCGGGGGTGTATTCGAAGGGCGACTGGATATCGTGGAAGGACTCGCCATAGGGAGTGACGGAAATATTTATGTAGCAGACCGATCTTCTTCTATTCAGAATAATAAGATCATGGTCTTCGATAATACAGGAAATTTCATTTACGAGTTTGGAAATACTGGAGAAACGGCCGGAAAATTTGGCTGGGCTTATGCCGTAGCCGTTGATGCCAATGACAATCTTTACGTTTCAGATCTGATCCGTGACTTATACCTGGTATTCGATCAGGCAATGGTGGGTAATCTCGTAACCCTCACCGTTACAGATGTCAATGGAGATTCTGCTTGTTGTGTAGCAGAAGTGACCGTACTCGAAGGTAATGGTTGTGCATCGTCTCAAGATCAGGACATGGACGGATTCACACCCAATGATGGTGATTGTGATGATACAAATCCCGATATCAATCCGGGAGCAATGGAACGATGCGATGGACTTGATAATAATTGCGATGGTACGGTTGATGAAGATCTGGGTGTATGGAATGGAAACTTCATCGTTACCAGTCAGGCCGATCTTGACAACTGGGGAAGTTACTCAGAAGTAACGGGCAACCTGAACATTCTGAATACAGATGTTACTGATTTAAGTCCATTGAGTTGTTTACGTAAAACCAAGCAACTGGTTATCACCGGTAATCAACACCTTCAAACCCTCGCAGGATTAGAGAACCTGGAAGTAATCACTGGTTCCTTGCGGATTGTTGATAATGACAGTCTCACCCACATCACTGAAATGGTGAGTTTAGATACTGTTGGGTTTAATGTGGGTATTTCAGATAATGATCGAGTTGTGAATATTTCATTCCCCTCTCTTACCTATGCAGGCAACTTTATCTTCTCGATTGAAATCATCAGTCACCCGTTTCTCCAGAGTATTGCATTTCCTGTATTACCATCTACTGATGAGCGTATTACCATTCACATCAACCCTGAATTGACACACGCTGATTTCTCTTCCTTGGTATCAACACCTACGCTTTCATTTAATAGGGTAAGTATTCCTGACTTAGATGGATTTACATCCCTAAATTCAATAGACAACCTTTTCAGGATAACAGCAAGTGAAGACATTACAACCATTGACGAACTAGATGATGTCACATTTGGCGGCAGCATAATCCTGGTTGATAATATATTATTATCTGACCTTGGTACCATGGGGCTAAATGATAACATTTCAGGAAACCTGGAATTAAGGGCTTTGCCATCATTGGTTTCAATACAAGGACTTGAAGATATTGTCTCTATCGGAGGTAATATGAACATCAGCAGCAATTCCAGCCTTTCCGACTGTTGTGCCGTTGCTGAATTATTGGATAATAATGGAGTAGCAGGTGTAGTTTCGATATTCAATAATCCAACATTCTGTTCCAGTGAAAATGAAATTGTTTCTTATTGCCTGGATAACGACGGCGACGGATTCACTGTCAATGATGGAGACTGTGATGATACCAATCCCGATATCAATCCGGGAGCAATGGAACGATGCAATGGAATCGATGATAATTGTGATGGCGTAGCGGATGAGGACCTGGGTACCTTTGTGGGAAGTATGTTCATAACCTCACAATCACAATTGGATCAGATTGGAAGCTACACTTATATCGATGGGCTCATTGATATCAGAGGAAATGATATTGTTGATTTGACTCCTCTTTCTTGCCTGGAAGAAGTAAAACACCTTCAGATTGAATCCAATCCCATGCTGACATCATTGGCCGGGCTGGAAAATATCCATACCGTCCATGGATTGTTGACCATTGCAGAAAATGAAGGCCTCACATCCATTCATGAATTGTCTTCACTTGATTCCGTTGGTTGGTATATTTATCTAAGACAGAACATCAATGTGGCAAGCATAAGTTTTCCGTCATTGAAAACGATATACGGAACTGTTCAGGCGATGGATATCAGGGCTCACGATGTGCTGACATCTGTTTCTTTTCCTCTACTGGAAAGTGCAGATAATGTGGTAAGGTTTAGGTTGAATCCCGATCTGGCAACATTTAACATGCCTGCTTTATCAAGTGTAGGTTCTTTAATTATTGAATTAAATGGAGCTGAAGATATCAGTGGGTTAAATAATATTTCACAGATCAATGGTAACCTGTCCATCACTTCCAATAATGCATTACCCTCCATATCCGGAATAGAAAATGTCATCAGTGTCGGTGGAGATTTGAACATATCTGATAACACCATTCTTCAGGACTGTTGTACAATAGCAGAATTATTATTTAACGGCGGAGTTAATGGGATAGTAAACATTCAGAACAATCCAGCCTTCTGTTCCAGCGAAAGTGAAATCATTTCCTATTGCCTGGATATCGATGGTGACGGGTTTACGGGTTATGAAGGAGATTGTGATGACTCATCAGCCTCAGTCTATCCCGGTGCACAGGAGATCTGCAATGGAATCGATGATAATTGTGATGGAATCATTGATGAAGGTTGTACTGCTATTCCCGATCCAAATTTTGAACAGCAATTAATTGATGCCGGGTACGATTCTGATGGCGTAATCAATGAATTTATTAAGACAAGTGATGCAGAAAATAAAACCCATTTAATCATCGAATCAGCAGGTATTTCTGACCTTACCGGAATTGAGGCATTTACAGACCTTATAGTATTGGATTGCTCTTCCAATAATATCAGTACTCTAAATTTAAGCAACAATCCTTCCCTTAAATTTTTAACCTGTAGCAACAACCCATTATCAGATCTGGACATTAGTAATAACACAGAATTGATAGACTTGAGGTCCACCTCCACAGGAATTGACATGCTGGATATCTCTGACAATCCTAATCTCGCAATTCTTTACTGTAATTTCAATGATCTGTCATCTCTTGATATTAGCAATAATCCATTACTATCCATCCTGGATTGTGAAGGGAATCAAATAATCCACCTTGATATTGTCAACAACGAGCAATTAACTTTTCTCAATTGTAGAGGTAATCAAATTGGTGATTTGGCAATCGGTAATAACCAAATTCTTGAAGTCCTTAGATGTTTATATAATCCTCTTGGAAGCATTGATGTTTCAAGTTTGATCGCTTTAAAAGAATTGGATTGTACCAATACCCAATTAACATCTCTGGATATAAGTAATAACACTCAACTTGATATCTTGAGGTGTGGAGGGAATAATCTATCCTCTCTTGACCTTAGTAATAACCCATTGTTATATGAGTTCTATTGTGCTACCAATAATATAGACAGCTTGGATCTTAGGTCTAATGTCAATTTACAATACGTAGATATGAGGGCAATGGAACTTGTTTCATTAGATTTTAGAAATGGAAACAACACAAATGTTGCAGTTTTTGATGCACGAGATAATGAAAACCTTGAATGCATTTCTGTCGACGACCCTAATTACACAACGAGTTCAACCATATGGAATACTAAGGTTGATCCAGGAGTTGTGTTTTCATCAGATTGTTCTGATGAGGATGGAGATGGTTACACAATAGGGGATGGTGATTGTGATGATTCGGATCCTTCAATCAATCCAGGAGCACCAGAATTATGCAATGGCATAGACGACGACTGTAACGGTCTGGTCGATCTTGAAGATCCTAATTTGGTTGACATCGAAGCACCGGTATTCACAAGTTCACTTCCGGTAGATGTTACTGTCAGTTGTGATAATGTAGGAAACTCTGATGCTGTTGAATTTTCCGATAACTGTCATGCTGTAATGGAATTCCGGCAGACCAGTGATTGGGATGGGTCTTGTGGCAACTATCAGATCATACGTGTGTGGACAGTGACTGATATTGGAGGCAATGAGATCGCCCATACCCAAGTAGTTACTGTAGAAGACAATGCTGCACCATCATTTATTGGTACTCTGCCAGGGGATGAAACAGTTGCTGCAGGTCATATCCCCGATGCACCCGTAATTGAAGCCATAGATGATTGCTACTCCGGACAGCACATTTATATGGAAATGGAACCAATTGATCCCAGCAATGCAAGCCTGATCCTGGAAGGAAGCTTAGGTGATGTGAGTGTTGTATGGACATTGGAAGGTGTAGATGTCACCCAATATAAATTCAGGGATGTTTACACTGATAATTCATTACCGACATTCTCCAATGGTTCTTTCTTTACACCATCTGAAACAGGATTGGATGGGGCAGGATTTAACGCAATATCAGGAGAGGCAACGTTGAGGATAACATTTGACCAGCCAGTTGACAATCCCATTCTTCACATCAACAACATTGATATCAGCAGGTGGGATTTCAATCCAACTACGGATCACATTTCACTGGTCTCTGGTAATGACCAATTTGACATCGTGAATGGTGTGGTGGTTGATGTCGATCCTGCAACTTCAGGTGGGCTTGATTCCGGTCTGGGTAGCGTTATGGTTCACGGAACCTTCAGTGAAATATTGATTGACATATCATTGGTAGATGTTACAACGGATGGCATTTTCCTACAGATGTCCATTGCAGATGAACCAATTGTACAATTCAATGAAAGTTCTGTACCTGGCTTATGCCCCGGTGATGAGACCATTACCAGGACCTGGACAGCAACAGATGGATGTGGATGGTCTACGACTCATACTCAGATAATCACTGTAGAGGGAATTGATCCCGGACCGTCTATCGATCAGATAGATGTATCGGAGGATCCAGTTGAATTAGGAAATGCTATTTCAGTTGTTGGCTTTTATTCTGATACCTGTGATATAGATGACCACCAGGCAACCTGGTTATGGGGCGATGGAAATTCATCAGTCGGAGTGGTGGATCAAGCCAATAATTGGGTGGATGGATCTTACACCTACGATTCCGCAGGGGTCTATCAAGTTACCTTGATACTTTCAGATATCGATGGAAACAGTGACACCTTAACGGCAGCTACCTATGTAGTGATCTATGATCCTGAAGGAGGATTCGTTACCGGTGGTGGGTGGATACAGTCTCCTCCAGGTGCCTATGTTCCGGATACTACTGTTACCGGTAAGGCCAACTTTGGATTTGTATCCAAGTACAAGAATGGAGCAAGTGTTCCTACCGGAAACACCCAATTCAAATTCAATGCAGCGAGTTTTAAGTTTAAAAGCACATCATATGAATGGTTGGTGATCAGTGGCTCCAAGGCTAAATACAAAGGAGACGGAAAAGTCAATAACCAGGGCAATTATGGATTTATGCTGACGGGTATTGATGGTGATCTAAATGGAAGTGGTGGTGGAGTAGATAAATTCCGCATCAAAATCTGGGATAAGGATCAGAACGACCTTGTAATATATGATAACAAGATGGGAAGTGATGATACCGGATATGATACGCAGGAACTGGGTGGCGGATCAATTACGATTCATGGAAGCAATGGAAATGGAAACGGGAATAACAATTCAATCGCTCAAATTATTGATGTAGAGCGACCTGGAGTCTCTAGAGACCAGATTAAGGTTTATCCCAACCCTTCTCATGGAAGAATCAATGTTTCCCTGGAAGATACATGGTTAAATCAAGCATCCACATTGGTTGTGCACGATATCAATGGGAAATTAATACATCAGATCAGAAACATCAGATCAATTGATGTTGTCCTGGATATTGAAAATGAAGGAGTCTATTTCATTACGATAAGTAATCGTGATGAAAGGGTTACTAAAAAATGTGTTGTGGTTAAATAATTGACAATAGACACAAAAAATGAAGGGCCTGCTCGTGGAGAGCAGACCCTTTTTCCAATTCTCACATTCTATCTTTATCTTAACAATATCATTTTCTTGGTGATACTGTTACCTTCGGTCTTCAGTACGTAATAGACAACACCAGGCATGCCCTCTATTTCGCTGCTGTTTACGAAGATAGTATTTTTCCCCTGATTATAAAAATCATTTTTCTGGTACATTAATTTACCGCTGACGTCATATAATTCAAGTGTTGCGTTCATATCACGAGGAAGCTCAAATGAAATTGAAGTTCTATCAATAAAAGGATTAGGTGCATTCTGATGCAGTACAACCTCTCCACTGATATCTTCTTGCCATTGCCACTGAAGGTCTACTTTATCCTGGGAGGCATTGTAACCTACTGCCGGAGTGATCGTAGAGCCGAATGCTACCATATCGCTCAGCCTTCCCCCCTTTATTGCCTGAAGAGTGATCGTCATCAATTCACTGCCCTCATTATATGTCTTGGATTCAAGGTCCGTCCACGCAAAAGTTAAATGCTGGCCTTCTCCATCAATCAATCCAAAATGGGCCTCACTCACAGACATTTTATTGCCTTCCCAGCCGACAACTGATAACCGGTCACTGTCAACTGTAATCGTCCATTGCAGTGCGATCATTTGGCGTAAGCCATGTCCAGTCAATGTCATCTCCACCACTTCTCCTGCTTTCACATCCCTGTCTCCTGCTCCAAGCACCCATTGCTCTGATGACCGGGTTTCCACTTGCTGCCTGTGCAACTTCTCTTCAACCGATCCATTGACATCTCCAATCTTCACTGCAACAAAGTCATTACCCATCATGTCTTCAGAAAGGTCCTCTACATACATTCCTTCTACGAATGGCCATGGACTTGTTTCCTCCAGAATTCCATATTGAGACTCCACAAATCTCCATGAATTATTCTCCGGAAAAGCATCATGAATTCCGAGGATCATCTTTCTCAACTGTATCAAATCAATGGATGAAACGCTTTCGCTGTTGTTGATGTCAGCAGCAATTAATTTATATGGGCTCTCGAGTTCTTTAATTCCAAGGATGTGTTGCTGCACAAGGACAATATCAAGAGTCGACACACCGACCAGTGGGTCATCATCCTTCACCGGTATCACCTCATAATTATAGTGTGCATCCAATCCTTCAAAGGCATAATCACCTTCTCCGTCCGTCATCTGGTAAGTATCCAGTTCCGGCCCGGAAATGTTGACCTGCACTTCCCTGACAGGGATATTGTTTTCTGTACCTATATGACCGGCGATCATGGCTTGGGTGATCTCTTCTTCATCAACATTGTTACCTCCTCCAGGACACACATCATGACTATCCTGAACATCAATATAGGTCTCACAATATGATTGATTTCCTGCTTCATCCGTCACCCACATCTGAACCGCCAGTTCCCCAATATCATCACAAGTTATTACCATTGAGGTGCTATCAGTATCCGATGAAAATGAAAAGATCAAGTTCTCTTCATCAGTACAATTATCATTACTCTTATTATTGAAATCTGTTGCCCAGATCACGGTCTCTCCTTCCTGATTCAATGAAGCTGCCAGACCCCATAAACATATGGGTGTCGGAGCTTTACATTCTTTCACATTAACAATCTGCATTCTGGTGGTGTCATTACCACATCTATCCTCGACTGTCCAGGTAATTTTATGTGTGCCCTGTTCCATATAGATGGTGATCTCATTGGCTTCCCCTGACGTATCCACATCTCCGTCATTATTCAGGTCCACTTCAAATAAATAAGTCAGATCCTCTTCTGTAGTACAATCATCTGTTGCAGAGATCTCGAAAGACTGATCACTGGCACATCCTACACCGGCTACACATAGATCCAGGGTGTCCGGTACCACTTCCCACACAGGAGCTGTTGTATTAATAATCTTTATGTATTGCTCCCAGGTCCAGGAACCTTCTTTCGTTACTTTATCATAGGTACACCAGTCTATAACTTTCCAGGTACGCTGTACCTTAATACACCCACTAGTGGGATCATCAAATATGAGATCATTATATGTGGCTGTAGGTTGGCTACATATATCGTTAATCTTAAAGGTGGGCCTACCTGTTTCATCCGGATCAGGACCTGGGCCGGGATTGGGTAATAACAAAGTGCAATCTTCATAATCTACATCCTCAGGCCACATGATGTCATCCCAAATGAATGGATCAACATCAATTACAGTAATGGTCTGTACACAAGAATCTGACTTTCCTTGGGCATCCGTAACATAAAATTTTCTGAGAATAACGCCTTGGTTGCAATCACGCTCATCTGTAACTACTGTTCTCACTGTCCATCCGGGGCAGTTTTCCTGAAACATGCCTTCTTTCGCATCTCCGGCTTGCGTATTCTGGAAATATTCATCATCGATGTCAAGATAATCAACATCCTGTTGATTTATCTCCAGAGTTCCAAATTCACTTAGATCATCCAAATCTAAATCATATTGACAGCTTATCGTAACATCATCCACACAGCTCCAGATCTGTGGTGCTACTTCATCAACAACCATAACCTCTGCCATACATATCGCTGTATTGCCACTGTCATCGGTAACATGAAGTTCTACCATAATGGTCTGTCCTACATCCGCACAACAGAATGCAATGCTGTCACTTAATATGGCATTATCAGGATATCCACAAGCGAAAGGATCTTCCATTCTTCTTCCCTGTACACTGATGATGTGCCCACACTCATCACTCATTGATTCAATTAATGTATCTGCATCTATGATTTCCGGATCATTGTAGCTCAGGGCTAAGACCAAATCATCGCACACTATGTCCGGTTGTAAAACATCATCAATAATAACTGTTACTGTTGTTGAAAATGAACAGTCCTGGATCATTGGGTTTCCAACCGTATATGAAAAAGTAGAAGTAGTACCGTCAGGTGCCGGAGCATAGGTCCCAGCCATCATATCAAATGTACCTCCCATTCCGCTTTCTCTGGCCCAGGTTCCTCCCGGATCTGAATCGGTTAACAAAGTTGATAAATCAACGACAACCGGATCTGGATCCATTATATTATAACATACCGTGGTATCTCTTCCCATTCCTGCATTGGCTCCTTCAACATTTACTGTAACCAACGATGTTAAATCATTACAATCAGGAAAATTAGGATTCGGATCTACGGTATATGAAAAAGATGATGTCGTACCATCCATTCCCGGAATATAGGTGCCTGCCATATCATCAAATGTTCCACCCATTCCTGACTCTCGCATCCAGGTTCCGCCCATATCTGCTCCTGATAACAAAGAGAATAGATCAACCGGATCTTCAGACTCAAGACATACTGTTGTCTCTCCATCTTCTCCAGGATCTGGACCTCCTACTGTAACCGTAACAATACTTTCAAGGTCACAGAAAGGTAGATTCGGATCTCTAGGGACTGTATATGAAAAAGTAGAAGTAGTTCCGTCAGCACCAGGTATAAATGTACCCGCCATATCATCAAATGTACCACCTGATCCACTTTCTCGTGCCCAGGTTCCTCCCATATCCGCACCTCCTAAAGCTGCAAATAGATCGATTACATCCTCTGACCCTTCACATGCAAATACTTCTGCATCCATACCAGGATCAGGACAACATCCATCAACAATCCGGAAAAACCTGTTACCCGTACTTTGGCTGCACACCAGAAGATGGTAAAATCCATTGTCCAGTGTCAAATCTTGCTTCCAGAAAGTAAAAGTCTCTCCTTGATTTTCTGTTACACCATCGGGCATAAAACATTCTGACTCCATCAGATTAAAATCATAGTAATAACTCGTCCTTTCTGTTGATTGCGGATCAACGACAATGGTCATACAATCCGGCATAAAATCTGCTCTAATCTGGATGACCGCACAACCAGCGGCTCCATTAGGTGGCATTCCCGGGCTTCCATTGTCACCTCCATAAATACCACATGCTGTGCACATGTCATCAAGGTTCAACTGGACCCGATTCTGCATGTCCCGGTCATCAGGTACAATGGCAATATCACAATCTGTCAATTGTGCATGGACATCCTGGTTGACAACCAACATGCTCAATGAAAAAATAAAGAAATAAATTACTGTTTTGAGTGGGGACCCCAATCCGATAAATGATAATTTTCTACTTGGAAAATTTAGAAAAGATGCTTCGGTTTTTGGGAAGGCCTCTGCAACTTGTCCTTGATCGATTTTTGAGGATTCTTCTTTACTGTACGAATCCCTGGTAGCATGACATTGTGCACGCCACAACGAGTGTAGTATTCTCATTTCTCAGTTTGTTTTACATCATTAAGGTTACTGTCTTGGGAATCGTCTAACCTCAGTTGCTATTTAGGTTCTAATAGCATGAACAAATGTAAAACAATACTTTACATATTACAAAATATTTTAATATGTTTTTGTGGCTTTATTATATAATCGTCTTGTTATCAATAGATTAAGTTTTACAATTTTACTAAAATAATCATGAACTCAATAGTTGTTTAAGACTTAATAGCGTATCCGCTTCCTGTGGTGGCTTGTCTTTCCGCCATCGTTTCATCCTGGGAAACCTCAATGCAATTCCCGATTTGTGCCGCTTGGATTCGGCAATGCCTTCAAAGGCAATTTCAAAGACCAGTTCCGGCTTGACCATTGACACCGGACCGAATCGCTCCACTGTGTTTTTTCTCACCCACGTGCTGATTTCCCTAAATTCAGTATCAGTGAGCCCGGAATATGCTTTGGTAAATGGCACCAATTTCCCTTCTTCATTCCATATTGCAAATGTATAATCCGTATAAAGATTAGCCCGGCGGCCATGGCCCCTTTGGGCATAGATCATTACTGCATCAACCGTCATTGGATCCACTTTCCACTTCCACCACTCTCCTCTTTTTCTTCCTACCTGGTAAATGGTGTCTTTCTTTTTAAGCATGAGTCCCTCTGCATGGTGTTCTCTTGACTTTTCTCTTTCTAAGATGAGATCCTTCCATTTGCCGAAAGCCACCAAAGGCGATAAATGTATGACTCCCGTAGATTGTAGATCGCCACATAAACTCTCCAGCAATTCCCTTCTTTCATACATGGGCAACTGTCTTAAGTCCTCACCTTTGTACTCCAGGATATCATATGCGATCATAATGACGGGAGCTTCCACCAAATGTTTTTTTGCTACATTCTTACGCCCAATCCTTGTCTGAAGAATATTAAAGGGCAATAACTGCCCGTCCTTATAACAGATGATCTCCCCATCCATCACAAAGTCTGTACTCGTTGAAGAGGTCAGCACTTTAAATTCCGGAAATTTATCGGTCACCAATTCTTCTCCCCTCGACCACACGAAGATTTCATTGTTGCGGCTGATCAACTGTCCGCGGATGCCGTCCCATTTGCGTTCAGCATACCATAATGCAGGATCGCCCAATTGGTCGGGTTCCATGTCCAGGGCATATGCCAGATAAAAAGGATACGGCCTGCTGAGGTTATCCCCGGGATTGTGTTCCAAAAGAAGTTGGTTGAAAGAATCCTGCTCAGGATCCCAATCACCCATTAGGCGGTGTGCCAGTGTGTTTTCATCGACACCAAGTGACTTAGAAAGGCCTTTGACCATTAATTTTTGCGACACTCCAACCCTGAATCCTCCTGTGATCAACTTGTTAAATAAAAATCGACTGTCCTTGTCTAGAGAGGACCAGGCTTTCAACACAAATTCCTTTTTAATATCATCTTCTTTATCCCTCATGGATTTCATCTCAGATATCCAAGATGATAAATTCCGGTTAGAGGTTGCTTGTGGTTCAGGTAAAACAAGGGCGATGGTTTCTGCCAGGTCCCCCACAATGTGATAGCTCTCGTCAAATAACCATTGCGGAAGCCCGGCAATTTCTGCTGCCCATGCTCTAAGAAACGTGGTATTAATGGTTCTTCTTGGCCTCCTATGGGAGAATAAAGCAATGGTCCATAATTTATCTTCATCAGATGCTTCCATGAAATACGTGGCTAGTGCCTCGACCTTGGGATTGGTCTTAGTCGTCTGATCAATGGCCCTATATAATTCTGCAAACTGTTTCATGATTAAAAGCTCAACCAATTAACACCATAACACATAAATAGGTTATCAATCATAATTGGT